>RFZH01000241.1 GCA_009920815.1 Paracoccaceae bacterium | reverse complement strand
GCGCATCCTAGGATGCGCGTTTTTTTATTGTTTCGTTGCAAAGAATCTGGCGATGAGGCTGGCACTGCCGTTTTGCGATGCGATGACTTGGCCTGCCAAATCTTGGCCATCTGGACCATAAAGGCCGCCCAAGGATTGCACCGTGTCGTTTCCGATGACATTAACCGCAGCGCCACTTTTCGTTGTTGTGACCTGTCCACCTGAAAAAGATGATCCCGCAAATGTGCTTGTTTCGTATGTGATCGTATCAATCGTATCGTCGCTGCTGGTGAAGTTATTCATCGTAACAGTGAGTTTTGGATTCGCAGACACATCCAATGTCGCCAAGCTGTTGCCGTCTGTATAATCGGCCAGTCCGTTCGAACCTGATAGACGAATGGATGCGCTTGCACCGCCTTGGTAGGTGACCCTTGACGTCGGCATGTCGGCATTGGCCGTCGTTACACCGATAAAACCATCATATGATCCAACAGTAATGCCTTGAACATAGCTGAGGCCATTCAGCACCGTCAGCGATGTGTCCCCCTCTGTCATGTTAATGCTTTTGCTGTTCGCATCATATGTTGCGGTCAGTTTTTCGAATGTCTCGGTATTTTTCGACGCCCGTACATCCAGTGTTTTGGTCGCTGCGCTTAGCGCGTCCATGGTTTCATAAACCTTTGCTTCGGCCGTTGGTTTGCTGACGTTTAGCCCGGCCAATCCCTCGCCACCACCGCCGCCGCCGCAGGCTGCAATCAACGGGACAATCGCCAAGGCCGACAGGCTGTTCAGTTTCATATATTTAGCCAAAGTAAAAATCCTCTGCTGAGAGTTCGTCGACAGAGACATCAAAAAATTCAATGCGTGTGCCTTGGAGCGTTAGAACCGCGCCGTTTTCGCCCTGTTCGACAAAAGACATGACGTTAGACCGATCAACGTCACTAAACCCGATCAAATGCACCTGATCGAGCGTGTCCCAATCGCGGCTAAGATCGGTTTCCAGATTGAGAACCCCATTCATCGAGGATTCTGTCATTTCAAAGAATGCAATCTTGTCGTTTCCTTGGTTGGGTCGGAAAATAAACGTGTCTTGGGCCGATCCACCCGAGAGGATGTCATCGCCTGTGCCACCTTCGATGGTGTCCATGCCGCCCACGACAGAAGAAATATCGCCACGGATCCAATCATCGCCAGCGCCGCCAACAATACGGTCTTTTTGATAACCGCCGATCAAAATGTCATTTTCCGTACCGCCCGAAATGTTGCCATCGCCGCTGATTTTTACGATCGTATCATTGCCTGCGCCACCATCGACGGTATCTTTGCCGTGTCCGACACCCAAACGGTCATCGCCATCGCCGCCTTCGACATAATCATCCCCGTCAGATGCCCAAACGGTATCATTGCCATTTTCGCCAAACAGGGTGTCATTGCCTTGGTGACCAAAGATCAGGTCATTCCCGTCGCCGGCATATATCAAATCGTTTCCATCATATCCCATGATGGTATCATCGCCAGCGGTACCGATGATTGTATCGTCTTGGTCGGTACCAAAGATTTCTTGGCCCTGCGCCGTTTCTACGCCGGTCGATCCACCCTCTGTTCCGCCATCTGTGCCGCCTTCGGTCGTAACCCCTGTGTTGGTGTCTGGATCCGTTGGATCTGTGGTTGTTGGATCAACACTGTTCACCTTTCCCTGTTCCAGATCAAGTAAACTGCCAATATGGGTGGTCGTCGACGTATCTGCAAATTCGGTTCCATTGAAAATAACGACCATGTTTTCGTTGCTTTCGACAGTCATTAGCTCTGACATAAAAAATTCAAGCGCGATATCATCGCTGAACCCATCTGGAAAGGTCGGGTCCATTGCAAGCTTAAAGACATAGAGATCCATGTTATTGGACGCGACCGAGAAATATAGCTGTGCTGGTCCGTCGTCTTGTTCAATGAAGTACGTGCCTTGGTGGGATACAACGCGGTTCAAACCAGTTTCTGTGCTGTCCGCACTAAACAGGGTCATGCCATCGATGCCAACCCACGCAAGATACCCGATCGCCGCCGAAAAAGCCGTATCATTTGAGCCATTTTTCAATGACACATATAGATCGTCAGACCCCAACATCCGAAGCGTTGATTGTTCAATCGTCCCATCGTAGCCATATTTGACGCCCGATATTTCGATCACACGCGTCGCGGTTGTCATTTCCGAATCCATGATCATTCCTTTCACAATTTGGTTAATTTCTAGCGAAAGGAATTGGCTAAAAGTTAGATAAAATATGACTAAAGTTATGCATGATTACACAAATCCGCGACAATGGTGATGTTGCAGGCGGGAATTGTTTTGATATCAGAAACAAATAACGGGCCAAACGGCCCGTTAAATCTAGTTCGATTGTGAATGCGTTTACATTAATGTGCCATCGGCGGAAATTGTGGTTTTGCCGCCCAAATATGCATGAAGTGCCTGTGGCAAAACCACCGACCCATCAGCCTGCTGGCCATTTTCCAACACGGCGATCAAGCACCGACCAACGGCCAAACCCGACCCGTTAAGGGTGTGCACGAATTCAGGCTTTCCACCACCTTCGGGGCGGAACCGTGCATTCATGCGGCGTGCTTGGAAATCACCGCACACGGACACGGATGAAATTTCGCGGTACGTGCCTTGGCCTGGCAACCAAACCTCAAGGTCATGGGTTTTGGTCGCGCCAAAGCCCATGTCGCCCGTGCACAGCACAACCACGCGATAGGGCAATTCCAACTTTTCCAAAATCGCCTTGGCGCAATCGGTCATGCGTTCGTGTTCGGCCATGGATTGGTCGGGATGGGTGATTGATACCATCTCGACCTTTTCGAACTGATGTTGACGCAACATGCCCGCGGTGTCTTTGCCCGCGCTGCCCGCTTCGGACCGGAAACATTGCGTATGGGCCGTCATGCGGATGGGCAGGGCGCTTTCGTCCAAAATTTCGCCGGCAACTGTATTGGTCAACGTGACCTCGGATGTCGGGATCAACCACCATCCGTTTGTGGTTTGATAACTGTCTTCGGCAAACTTGGGCAATTGGTTGGTGCCATACATCGCCTCGTCCCGCACCAAA
>RFZH01000025.1 GCA_009920815.1 Paracoccaceae bacterium | reverse complement strand
AATTCCTTGCGCCACCGCATGGTTTCACCCGATTGGACATGCCCCGCACGTAGAGACCTGTCTTTATTTTCAGCAAACAAACTTTTTTCTAGAAATATTGAAACGGCAATATCTTGTTCATGCGGCGCCAGGCCCCAATGAACCATTGCTGATCGAAACAGATCCCCATTGGTGTCATTCATCAAGTCTTCATAGCGCAATGTCATGCTGGCGGGATGATCATAGGGCCAAAGTCGCATTTCGCTCAAGGTTTCAGCATGCTTTTCACGCATTTCGAACAAAAGTTTGTCTTCCAGCCCGTCAATAGACGCTATGGTCTGTTGATAGGTACGTCCGCCTAAATCCTGACGCGGCGTATGCAAAAACTCTTCTCCTTTTTTGCCTGCGTGATGATGGTATTCACAGCCAGACAAAAGAATGTCGCGAGGATCCCGAATAATGTGTAAAACCGCAATATCATCGCGGTCCCAAACCGAGCTGGGAAACCAACCATGCCAATTCACCAAAAACGCCGGACCCGCTTCAGGGATGTTTTGCACTTGGGCGTCGGACCAAATGCCAATCCATGGAATGTTGCATTCCACTGCAAGGGCCTTGATGATTTGTTTCATCCAGACCGTCCCGCCTTTGTGATGGGTCGCCAAACACATCAAACGCACCTGTGGCACGTTTTGGGATGATATCGGCGCGACAGAGGTCATTTTGCTAACAGAGCCGTCCCTTTTTCGGTGAAACACGCAACCGTACCGGGTCGATTTGCAATCTCTGACACCAGCGCAATCGTTTCAGGCTTTGGCGACGTTGCAACATCCAACGAAATGGTTGCCACCTCGCTCAATGTTGCATTGTCAATGATACAATCCGTAACCATGGATGCGTTCAATTGCGGGAATTGGCGCTCGACCGCCGTGTTGATTACAGCTTTCGCGGCTGTGCGGGACACGTCTTCGACGGTTTCTTGCACAGTACCGCCGCCGCAAGCTGTCAAAAGCGCAATCGCTGCTATGCCACCAAGCCTAAGCATATCAGAATGTCCGCGCCTTTGGCGCAATGGTTTTCAAACTGATACCGCCTTCGGCCTCGGTTGTTAGTGGATCAACGATCACGGGACGATAGGACAGATCAACTTTATTACCATCGACACGGCTGACCGTGTGGACGCGCCAGTTTTCGTCATCACGCGTTGTGAAATCTTCGTGCGCATGCGCGCCGCGGGATTCCTTGCGTGCCTCGGCACCGACGATGGTGGCCAATGCGTTTGGCATCAGATTGGTCAGTTCCAACGTTTCCATCAGATCAGAGTTCCAGACCAAGCTGCGGTCTGTGACCTTGATGTCGCCCATTTTGCCGGCGATTTCGGTCATTTTCGTTACACCTTGCGACAGGGTTTCCGATGTCCGGAATACGGCCGCATCCGCTTGCATGGTTTTTTGCATTTCCAACCGCAATTCGGCGGTCGGAGTTGCACCATTTGCATTGCGCAAGCCATCAAAGCGATCAAACGCTTTGTCGATGGATGCTTGGTTCAGCGTTGGATTTGGTGTCTCTGGGTCGACAACCTTGCCCGCACGAATTGCGGCGGCGCGGCCAAAGACCACCAAGTCGATCAATGAATTTGACCCCAAGCGGTTCGCCCCATGCACCGATGCACAGCCCGCTTCGCCCACGGCCATCAGGCCGGGCACGATGGCGGTTGGATTGTCGGCGGTTGGGTTCAACACCTCGCCCCAATAGTTGGTCGGAATACCGCCCATGTTGTAATGCACGGTTGGCAACACGGGGATCGGTTCTTTGGTCACATCGACACCCGCAAAGATTTTCGCAGATTCTGAAATACCGGGCAGACGTTCGGCCAAGGCTTCGGCGGGCAAATGCGACAGGTTCAGGTGAATATGATCAGCGCCCGCGCCAACGCCGCGGCCTTCACGGATTTCCATGGTCATACAGCGCGATACATAGTCACGCGGTGCCAAATCTTTGTAATGCGGCGCATAACGTTCCATGAAACGCTCGCCTTCTGAGTTGGTCAGGTACCCACCTTCGCCGCGCGCCCCTTCGGTGATCAAACAGCCAGAGCCATAGATCCCAGTTGGGTGGAATTGCACGAATTCCATATCCTGTAACGCCAGACCCGCGCGTGCGACCATACCGCCGCCGTCACCGGTACAGGTGTGGGCCGATGTCGCGCTGAAATACGCACGGCCATAGCCGCCAGTCGCCAAAACAACCATTTTCGCATTAAAGACGTGGAATGTCCCGTCATCCAATTTCCAACACACAACGCCTTGGCATTGGCCATCGTCGGACATGATCAGGTCAATCGCGAAATATTCGATATAGAATTCCGCATTGTTTTTCAGCGATTGCCCATAAAGCGTGTGCAAAATCGCGTGACCCGTGCGGTCAGCGGCGGCACAGGTGCGTTGTACGGGGGGGCCTTCGCCGAATTCGGTGGTGTGACCACCGAATGGGCGTTGGTAAATCTTGCCTTCCTCGGTGCGGCTAAAGGGAACGCCGTAATGTTCCAATTCGTAAACCGCCTTGGGCGCTTCGCGCGCCAAGTATTCCATCGCGTCGGTATCACCCAACCAATCGGACCCTTTGACCGTGTCATACATGTGCCACTGCCAATGGTCAGGCCCCATGTTGGACAGCGACGCCGCAATGCCGCCTTGGGCCGCAACGGTATGGGACCGTGTCGGGAACACCTTGGTCACACAGGCGGTGCGCAGCCCTTGTTCCGCCATACCCAAAGTCGCGCGCAAGCCGGCACCACCGGCACCAACCACAACGACGTCATATTCATGTGTTTCGTATTTATATTCTGCCATTGTCTTTGCCTCTTAAAGTGCCAATTTCGCGATCGCGAACAGACCCGTTGCCATTGTGGCATAGGCCAAACACTTTACCAAAATGATTGCGATTTTTTCAGCTGCGCCGTGCACATAGTCTTCGATCAATACCTGTGCGCCGGATTGGAAATGCTCCAAGCCAACGATCAATGTCAGGGCGGCTACAATCGCGGGGAACGGTTGCGCGTAATACGCAATAACCGCTTCATAACCTTCGCCGACAACTGATCCAAATGTGAAAACGAAAAGCGGGATCAGGATCAACAACGCAACCGAGCTGACTTTCATCGCCCAGAAATGCGCGGTTCCTGATTTTGCGCTGCCCATGCCGACGGCGCGCTTGCGATCTGTAAGATAACGCATCGACCTCTCCTTATAGAACGACGACTGTGATCACAGTCAGAACAAATGAACCGATGATCAGCGCCCAACCCATTTTATATGCGGTCGGGATATCCAAACCAATGGCATAATCCCAGACCAAGTGGCGAATGCCACCTAGCGTGTGATACCACAGCGCCCAGATAGACCCCAGCATGACCAACTTGCCAAACCAACTGGTCATTACGGCATCAGCGGTCGCAAAGGATTCAGGCGACGTTGATGCTGCAAGTAGCCACCAAACAATCAACAAAGCACCCGCAATCAATGCGTTGCCGGTAATACGCACAAATATCGATGTCATCGATGTCAATTGAGGACGATAAATCGTCAAATGAGGGGAAAGAGGACGATTTCCTCTGTTCACGTCAGCCATTTGTCTAGCCTTTCGGTTTGCAGCGCTGTACACCATCGTACACAGCGATTTCAGTCTGAGGATCTGTAACGCCTTTTAACGACAAAAACAGGTCCGTGAATAGGGTTAGCGCAAACATTTTAAATAAAATTATTTTTGTGATCACGAAAAGATACCACGTGATCACAAAAATACTGACCAAAATACCTCGCATTACTTTTCAGCAATTCCAAAGCAATTCTTACGCCATAGATAGCCGATTTTTTCATTACCTGCCCCCCACTATTGAGGAATCAAGGCCCAGTAATCGAGGTCGAGCAAAACATCCGAATGATATTTCCCGCCCCCATCACGCAGTGATTTGGGGTGGGCGCCCTTGGTTGCAACCAATCGCAGTCGCAACGCGCCAACACCTGGCGCAGATGTATCCGCGCGATCCAACACCTCTGTCCATGCTTTGACGGTATCGCCAGAAAAACAAGGGTTTGCATGCGCGCCGCCATTCAGACCAACAACGATCTGCGCATTCGCTAGGCCATTAAAAGACAACGCCCTTGCCATAGAAATAACATGCCCGCCGTAAATCAAACGCTGCCCATCAGGTCTGAAAGTGGCGTCGAAATGCACCTTGGCCGTATTCTGCCACAGACGTGTTGCAATCATATGTTCGGCCTCTTCGACCGTCACACCATCAACGTGATCGATAATTTCACCGATTTGGTAATCACCCCAACGGTGGGGTTCGCCCGCCAAGTTGAAGTCATAATTGGAAAAATCCAATCCCTGAGGGATGGTAAGGTCTGAGACATCCAACGTTTTTTTCAACGCAGGCACGATCGGCGTTGGTGCCGGAGCATCTAAATCATTTTTACGCACCATCACCCACCGGACATATTCCATCACGACATCTGCGTTCTGATTTATCCCGCGGGTTCGCACATAAACGACCCCTGTCTTACCGTTCGAATTTTCTTTTAATCCAATAACTTCGGACTCTGACCGCAAAGTGTCACCAGTGTAAACGGGTTTCAACCAACGACCTTCGGCATAGCCCAAATTGGCCACCGCATTCAGGGATATGTCGGGCACCGTTTTCCCGAACACAATGTGAAACGCCGCCAGATCATCCAGCGGCGATCGTGGCAGACCGCAACCACGGGCAAATTCATCCGAAGAATACAAAGCATGACGTGCAGGATAAAGCGCATGATACAGCGCGCGTTCCCCGCCCGACACTGTGCGCGGAACCGCATGATGGATCACTTGGCCAACGGTATAATCTTCGAAAAAACGCCCGGGGTTGGTTTTTGCCATTATTGCTCTCCTAGCTTCATTTCGGGGGAATAGGATGCATCAACCAGCTTTGTTACCGCTTGAGCACACCGCATTTTTCCGGTGGCTGCATCGAACGCATATTGTGGATCCCCATAAAGAGACCACCCCTTTGACAAGGCCAAAGTGACCTTGTGACAAAATTCGGAAGTGTCGTCTTCGGTTAATAAACGATAAATGGTGTTCATGGATCAGCTCGGAAATGGATGAACGCCAAGCGCCATGTGAATGCCAACGATTACCGCAAATGTCACAACGGTGATCACGAGGAACAGCCAATCGCGCCCTTTGTCACCCGGTGCTGGACGATCCCACGTATCTGCACGGTTTATCAAAATAACCGAGACCACGGCCCAGAACAACATACCCCCGAAAAGGATAATCGAGGCCAAATCGCCATTCACCAAGAGATGGGCAAAGGCCCAAAGCTTGACAGAAACCAACATCGGATGACGCATCCGCCCGCGCAACCGACCTTTGGTGTGCGCCATAGCGAAAACCGCAACCGCGACGACCATAATCAAGTTGTTGATATGGACCATAAATGATGGTGGCGACCAAACATCTATAAACGGCGCAGACCGATAGCCATAGATCATGAGACCGAGGCCAATAAACAATAGCAACGCGATCAAACCGCGCCCTTTATCCCCCATCGACGATCGCAATCCTGGGGTCAGACGCTTCATCCAATGGGGAACAATCCAAAGGATCAAGCCAAGTATCAATAGTGTCATAATTTACTCCGCATCTTGTTGGGCAATAGCTTTGGCTTTTGCCAAAGTTTTCTGTGCCGTTACAACATGCAGGTTTTCTACGATTTTACCATCCACAACTGCAACACCCTGGCCAGAGGCTTCGACCTCTTGGAACGCGGCGATTTGACGTTCGGCCAATTCGATTTCGGCCGCAGAGGGTGCAAAACATTCGTTCGCAATTGCAACCTGTGCTGGATGGATTAATGTTTTTCCGTCAAACCCTAAATCGCGACCTTGTTCACATTCGGAACGCAATCCATCATCATCTTTGAATTGGTTATAGACCCCATCAATCGCGATGACATCATGTGCACGCGCGGCCAACAACATCGTCTGCAATGCCATTTGCATCGGCAAACGGTCCGCGCGGAAGCGACAGTTCAGTTCTTTTGCCAGATCATTTGTGCCGGCGACAAATCCCTGCAGACGCGGATGTGCTGCAACGGCCGGTGCGTTCATCACGCCCGATGGCGTTTCAATCATTGCCCAGATCGGTTTATCATTCCCCAACAAATCAGCGACCGCTTGAACATCCTCAGGGCACGAAACTTTGGGGATCAAATATGCGTCAGCATTGGCATCACGCAACGCCTCAATATCACCATGACCCCATGCGCTGTCCAAACCATTTAGGCGGATCAGCTTATAACGCGCGCCATAACCATCTTGATCCAGCGCGGCTTTTAACGTCGCACGGGCCTCGACTTTTGCATCGGGGGAAACAGCGTCTTCTAGGTCGAAGATGATCGCGTCCACTGGTAAATTACGTGCTTTGTCCAAGGCACGATCTTTTGACCCAGGGATATATAAGACCGACCGAAACGGGCGATTGACACTGTCCATAATTTTCCTCCGCAATAATCTTGCGCGGGAATAGGGCATTTTATACAAAAAAGTTCAAGCGCATTTTTGCCGCAGCGCAGAAATTAGGTCAGCGCGATCCAGATCAAACGCACGCCTGTTACCACCAATAACGTGTAGGTTAGCGCAAAAAACCATTTTTCTGGCAACCAATTATGCCCTTTTACGCCGATGTAGACCCCCAAAATCGCAAACGGCGATAAAAGAATGTCCAGCTTTAACGTTTCTAACGTAAACAGGCCCAAAAACGTGTACGGCACGGCCTTTGCCAAGTTTATCGCCCAGAATATAATAACCGTTGAAGCTTGAAATTCTGTTTTGGTTGGCTCTTTCGATAATAAATATACCGCAGCAGGTGGTCCGCCTGCGTGGCTGATAAAACTGGTAAAGCCCGCCGTCATGCCCGCAATCAAACCGAAGCTATCGGGCAAAGAGCGTTCTGCCGTTGTGATCCAACCAGCCGCACGTCCCCATTGCCATATTACGAACAACAAAGCGATCGCGCCTATCAAAAAACGAAACACGTCCGCATCAACCCGCGTGTACAACCACGCCCCGAGTGCGACCCCCGGAAGAGCACCGATCACCATCAACCACGATTCGCGTGGCAACCATTTTCGCCAATAAGGTTTGAGCGATGTCACATCCATCAACATCAAGAGCGGCAACATAATTCCAATGGCCTGCCCAGGATCGATGATCGTCGCAAGAATCGCCCCAGCAGCAAATGCAGCGCCAGACCCAAAACCACCCTTTGAGATACCTGCAAAAGTTACCGCAAAGGCCGCAGTCGCAAAAAAAACTGGATCTGTCATCATAGTGAAAACCCTGCAAAAGCAATATATATTTCGTGGTTTAACCTTATGTCAGCCGAATGAACAGACGAAGTTTTTAAGACGCTGCATTGCAGCACCCTTGCGTCATTGGCGCAAAACGACTACCCAAACGCCATCAAAACAAACGGACCGGAGAGATTTCCATGGCCAAAGCTAAAATCGCGCTGATCGGCGCAGGACAAATCGGTGGCACACTTGCACACCTCGCAGCGATCAAAGAATTGGGCGACGTCGTATTGTTCGACATTGCCGAAGGGACACCACAGGGCAAAGCGTTGGACATTGCTGAATCTGGTCCATCCGAAGGTTTTGATGGGTCTTTCAAAGGCACTAATGATTATGCAGATATCGCAGGTGCAGATGTTTGTATCGTCACTGCGGGTGTTCCACGCAAACCCGGCATGAGCCGTGATGACCTGTTGGGCATTAACCTGAAAGTCATGAAATCCGTTGGCGAAGGCATCGCAGCCCACGCACCAAACGCATTCGTCATCTGTATCACAAACCCATTGGACGCGATGGTTTGGGCGTTGCGCGAATTCTCTGGCTTGCCACATAACAAAGTCGTCGGCATGGCGGGCGTTTTGGACAGCGCACGTTTCCGCCACTTCTTGTCTGTTGAATTCAACGTATCCATGCGTGACGTCACTGCGTTCGTTTTGGGTGGCCATGGCGACACAATGGTTCCTTTGGCACGCTATTCGACTGTTGCTGGTATCCCTCTGCCGGATTTGGTATCGATGGGCTGGACAACGCAAGAAAAATTGGACGCCATCATTCAACGTACCCGTGACGGCGGCGCCGAGATCGTTGGCCTTTTGAAAACAGGCTCTGCCTTCTATGCGCCTGCAACATCCGCCATTGAAATGGCCGAAGCGTATTTGAAAGACCAACGTCGTCTTTTGCCATGTGCCGCCTATTGTGACGGTGAATTTGGCTTGAAAGGCATGTATGTCGGCGTTCCAACCATCATCGGTGCAAACGGCATCGAAAAAGTTGTCGACATCAAGATGAACAAAGACGAACAAGCCATGTTCGACAAATCTGTCGACGCGGTCAAAGGTCTGGTCGAAGCATGTAAAGCAATCGACAGCAGCTTGGCATAAATTAAAAACCAAACTGTTTTGGGGCCCGCCTTATTTAGGCGGGCTTTTTTATTTAGTGGGCCATTAAATTACACAAGCCTGTTAGCGCTAGCTGATTTTCACCACCAACAAGACAATGAATCATTCAAATTTTCATCGTATTTTTTGCATCACGTTTAGGTTGTCAGTTTTGTGATCACATAAAAAAATCATGTGATCACAAAACGATGAAATAATGACAATAATGATAAGTTTCCTAAAAAACATGTTCTCTGGGTCGTAGCCTAAGGCATAAAGGCGATTAATCGAACTAACACGGGACCAAATTCATGAACATCCATGAGTATCAAGCGAAGGCTCTGCTTCGCAGCTATGGCGCCCCTGTGTCGGACGGACGCGTTGTCCTAAAGGCAGAGGATGCTAAAACCGCAGCCGGTGAATTAGACGGCCCATTGTGGGTTGTCAAAGCACAGATCCACGCAGGTGGCCGCGGCAAGGGCAAATTCAAAGAAGCTGACGCAGGCGAAAAAGGCGGTGTTCGTTTGACGAAATCCGTAGAAGAGGCCGCAACAGAAGCCAAAAAGATGTTAGGCCGTACATTGGTGACACATCAAACTGGTCCTGTCGGCAAACAAGTTAACCGCATCTATATCGAGGCGGGTTCTGGTATTGAACGCGAATTGTATCTGGCCCTGTTGGTCGATCGGCAAACATCGCGCATTTCATTCGTCTGTTCGACCGAAGGCGGCATGGACATCGAAGAAGTCGCGGCAAGCACACCTGAAAAAATCCTGTCTTTTGCGGTTGACCCTGCCACCGGATACCAACAATACCACGGTCGCCGCATTGCCTTTGCACTGGGTCTTGAGGGTAAGCAAGTCAAAGAATGCGTCAATCTGATGGGCATTTTGTACAAAGCGTTTGTTGAAAAAGACATGGAAATGTTGGAAATCAACCCGTTGATCGTTGCCGACAATGGCAGCCTGAAAGTGTTGGATGCCAAGGTTGGTTTTGATGGCAACGCCGTCTATCGTCACCCGGATATCGCAGAACTGCGCGACACAACCGAAGAAGATCCAAAAGAGCTAGAGGCATCCAAATATGACCTGAACTATATCGCTCTAGACGGTGAAATCGGCTGTATGGTCAACGGTGCGGGTCTTGCGATGGCCACTATGGACATCATCAAATTATATGGCGCAGAACCTGCCAACTTCCTTGATGTTGGTGGTGGCGCGACCAAAGAAAAAGTCACCGAAGCGTTCAAGATCATTACATCTGATCCAAACGTCAAAGGTATCCTTGTGAACATCTTTGGCGGTATCATGCGCTGTGACGTCATCGCAGAAGGCGTTGTGGCCGCCGTTAAAGAAGTGGGTCTAAAGGTTCCGCTCGTCGTGCGATTGGAAGGCACGAATGTTGAGAAAGGCAAAGAAATTATCAACACTTCTGGCCTAGATGTCATTGCGGCGGACAACTTGCGCGACGGTGCAGAAAAAATCGTGAAAGCGGTGAAGGGATAAGATCATGGCAGTTCTCGTAAACGAAAATACAAAAGTCATCTGCCAAGGTTTCACTGGATCCCAAGGCACATTCCACAGCGAACAAGCCATTGCCTATGGCACCAAAATGGTTGGCGGCGTGACGCCTGGCAAGGGCGGTCAGACGCACCTGAACCTGCCAGTTTTCAATTCTGTCCATGAGGCAAAGCATGCAACTGAGGCGAATGCATCCGTAATTTATGTCCCGCCCCCCTTTGCGGCGGATTCAATCCTTGAGGCGATTGACGCCGAAATGGAATTGATTGTCTGCATCACCGAAGGCATCCCAGTTTTGGACATGATGAAGGTTAAACGCGCATTGGAAGGATCAAAATCATTGTTGATCGGTCCAAACTGCCCGGGTGTTATCACACCAGATGCCTGTAAAATTGGAATTATGCCCGGTCACATCCACCGTCGTGGTTCTGTTGGTGTTGTGTCCCGTTCGGGTACATTGACGTATGAGGCCGTAAAACAAACCTCTGATGTTGGTTTGGGCCAATCCACATGCGTGGGCATTGGCGGCGACCCGATCAAAGGAACCGAACATATCGACGTATTGGAATGGTTCTTGGCGGATGACGAAACCGAATCCATCATCATGATCGGCGAAATCGGCGGTTCAGCAGAAGAAGAAGCCGCACAGTTCCTAAAAGACGAAGCAAAACGTGGCCGTTCGAAACCGGTTGCGGGCTTTATCGCAGGTCGCACCGCGCCTCCCGGTCGTCGTATGGGTCATGCTGGCGCGATTGTTGCCGGTGGCAAAGGTGGCGCAGATGACAAGATCGAAGCCATGAAATCGGCAGGCATCGTCGTTGCCGACAGCCCAGCCGGTTTGGGCGAAGCGGTTTTGAAAGCGCTTGGCAAATAACATCCCATTAACCCCGCCGAAACTGGCGGGGTTAATCCCATTTTGGCAGCCCAGTCAGGGAAATCACAATGAACGACCATTCACCAAACGATCAATTCCACGCCTCAAGCTTTATGCAGGGGCACAATGCGGAATATCTGGAACAGCTTTACGCGCAATATGCGAATGACCCCAACGCGGTTGATGAGGCATGGCAAGCGTTTTTCCGCGCCATGGGCGATGATGAACTTAGCGTCAAAAAAGAAGCGCAAGGCGCATCTTGGGCGCGTGGCGATTGGCCCCAACAGCCAAATGATGATTGGACTGCTGCGCTAACTGGCGAATGGCCAATGGTGCCCACTGAGGCCAAGTCGGCAGGCAATAAAATCGCTGCCAAAGCTGCGGAACAAGGCGTTCAAGTAACGGATGAAGCGATCAAACGTGCGGTCTTGGATTCGATCCGTGCCTTAATGATCATTCGCGCATATCGTATTCGTGGCCATTTGGTTGCGGATCTGGATCCATTGGGCATGCGTGATCAGACGCCACATCCGGAATTGGATCCTAAAACCTATGGATTCAGCGACGCCGACATGGATCGTCCGATTTTTATTGACAACGTGCTTGGCCTGCAAATTGCGTCCATGCGTCAGATCGTGGACATTGTGAAACGCACCTATTGTGGCACATTCGCCCTGCAATACATGCATATTTCCGACCCAGAACAAGCCAGCTGGTTGAAAGAACGTATCGAAGGATATGGCAAAGAAATCACCTTTACCCGCGAAGGGCGCAAGGCGATTTTGAACAAATTGGTCGAAGCCGAATTTTGAAAAATTCCTGCATGTCAAATATATGGGCACCAAACGGTTCGGTCTGGATGGTGGCGAAGCATTGATCCCTGCTTTGGAACAAATCATCAAACGCGGTGGTGCAATGGGTGTCAAAGACATCGTTTTGGGCATGCCACACCGTGGTCGTTTGTCTGTTTTGGCGAACGTGATGGGCAAACCCTACCGCGCGATTTTTAACGAATTCCAAGGAGGGTCTTTTAAACCCGAAGACGTTGATGGGTCGGGCGATGTGAAATATCACCTCGGCGCATCATCAGATCGCGAATTTGACGGAAATACGGTCCATTTATCCTTGACGGCGAACCCATCCCACCTAGAGGCCGTAAACCCTGTTGTTCTAGGTAAAGTTCGTGCAAAACAAGAACAGTTAAACGACGTTGACCGTACACAGGTCTTGCCGCTCTTGCTGCATGGCGATGCGGCCTTTGCGGGACAGGGTGTCGTTGCTGAATGTTTTGGCCTTTCTGGACTGGTTGGACACAAAACTGGCGGGACAATCCACGTTGTAGTCAACAACCAAATCGGGTTCACAACCGCGCCGCATTTTTCCCGGTCATCCCCTTACCCGACTGATATTGCGTTGATGGTGGAAGCACCGATTTTCCATGTCAACGGCGATGACCCAGAGGCCGTTGTACACGCAGCACGCGTTGCGACAGAGTTCCGTCAAATCTTTCACAAAGACGTTGTGCTCGATATTTTCTGTTATCGTCGGTTTGGTCACAACGAAGGCGACGAGCCGATGTTCACCAACCCGATCATGTACAACAAAATTAAAAAGCAAAAGACCACGCTCGCGCTTTATACGGAACGTTTGGTCCGCGATGGGTTGATCCCCGAAGGTGAAATCGAAGACATGAAGGCCGCATTCCAAGCGTTCCTGAATGACGAATTCGAAGCGGGCAAAGAATACAAACCCAACAAAGCCGATTGGTTGGATGGTCGTTGGTCACACCTTGATCGCAACAAAGAAGACTATCAGCGTGGGCAGACAGCAATCAGCACAGAAACCTTGCAAGAGGTTGGCCGTGCGCTTTCAACAGCACCAGCGGGATTCCCGCTGCACAAAACCGTTGCTCGTCTGTTAGAGACTAAAAAGCAAATGTTTGATACTGGCCAAGGCTTTGATTGGGCCACAGCCGAAGCATTGGCATTCGGTTCGCTGATGACCGAAGGCTACCCAGTGCGCCTTGCTGGCCAAGATGCAACGCGCGGTACATTCAGCCAGCGCCATTCAGGTCTGATCAATCAAGAAACAGAAGAGCGCTATTACCCGCTAAATAATATCCGCGAAGGTCAAGCGCGATACGAAGTTATCGATTCCATGTTGTCTGAATATGCAGTGCTTGGATTTGAATATGGTTATTCCTTATCCGAACCAAATGCCTTGGTGATGTGGGAAGCGCAGTTTGGCGATTTCGCCAACGGCGCGCAAATTATGTTTGACCAGTTCATCAGCTCAGGCGAAAGCAAATGGCTGCGTATGTCTGGTTTGGTTGTATTGCTGCCACATGGTTTCGAAGGCCAAGGTCCCGAACACTCTTCCGCACGCTTAGAGCGGTTCTTGCAAATGTGCGGACAAGACAACTGGATCGTCGCAAACTGTTCAACGCCTGCAAACTATTTCCACATTCTGCGGCGTCAGCTTCATCGCAGCTATCGCAAACCGTTGATCATGATGACGCCCAAATCTTTACTGCGGCATAAATTATGTATTTCTGACCTAGAGGACTTTACCGAAGGATCATCTTTCCACCGTGTTCTTTGGGATGATGCGCAAAAGGGTCATTCTGACACAAAACTTGTATCCGATGACAAAATCAAACGGGTCGTAATGTGTTCTGGCAAGGTCTATTTTGACCTCCTCGAAGAACGCGATGCCCGTGGCATTGATGATATCTACCTATTGCGCTTTGAACAGTTCTATCCATTCCCTGCCATGTCGGCACTGAAAGAACTAGAGCGTTTCCCTCAGGCTGAAATGATCTGGTGCCAGGAAGAACCTAAAAACCAAGGGGCTTGGACCTTTATGGAACCAAATCTTGAATGGGTCCTGACCCGCATGAATGCAACACATAGCCGTCCTGTGTATGTGGGCCGCGCCGCGTCGGCGTCCCCTGCCACGGGTCTGGCATCACAACACAAAGCACAACAAACTGCGCTCATTGACGAAGCGCTGACATTGAAAGGGGAATAAACCCATGACCGACGTACGTGTACCAACTTTGGGCGAATCCGTTACAGAAGCAACCGTCGCGACTTGGTTCAAAAAACCAGGTGATGCAGTTGCGGTTGATGAAATGCTCTGTGAGCTTGAAACGGACAAAGTCACAGTCGAAGTGCCGGCACCTGCCGCTGGCGTGATGGGTGAAATCGTGGCCGCCGAAGGGACAACCGTTGGCGTTGATGCTCTGTTGGCGGTCATCAACGCAGGAAACAGCGCATCAGCGGCACCAACGCCCGCTGCGCCAACCGTTTCTACGCCGAGCAGTGCTGCAGTGGACGTCATGGTTCCCACACTTGGTGAATCTGTATCTGAGGCGACCGTTTCGACTTGGTTCAAAAAGGTCGGTGATACCGTTGCTCAGGATGAAATGCTCTGCGAACTTGAAACCGACAAAGTCTCGGTCGAAGTACCCGCACCTGCAGCCGGCGTTTTAACCGAAATTCTTGCAGGCGAAGGCACGACTGTTGCTGCGGGCGGTAAGCTTGCTGTTCTAGGGGGCGCATCAGCCTCTGCCTCGGCTCCCGCCCCCGCAACAACACCCACGCCCGCCGCAACAGCGGCCAAAGACGTCGAAGATAGCCCGGCCGCGAAAAAAGCCATGGCCGAAGCTGGAATTTCGCGCGATGCCGTCACCGGCACCGGCCGCGATGGGCGCGCGATGAAAGATGACGTCGCCCGTGCGGTTGCCGCCGCCGCTCCGGCAACAGCACCTGCGCCCGCCGCTGCCCCCCGCGCACCCGTCGCCGCCGATGATGCCGCGCGCGAAGAGCGTGTAAAAATGACCCGTCTACGCCAAACTATCGCCAAGCGCTTGAAAGACAGCCAAAACACAGCCGCCATGCTGACCACCTATAACGAGGTCGATATGTCAGCGGTCATGGCGCTGCGCAATGAATACAAAGACGCGTTTGAAAAGAAACACGGCGTGCGCATGGGCTTTATGTCCTTTTTCACCAAAGCCTGCTGTCATGCGCTAAAAGAAGTACCCGAGGTCAACGCCGAAATCGACGGCACCGATATCGTGTATAAAAACTATGTCCATATGGGCGTCGCCGCAGGTACACCAACTGGTTTGGTTGTACCCGTCATCCGCGATGCCGATCAAATGTCATTCGCGGAAATCGAAAAAGCCATCTCTGAAAAAGGCCGCCGCGCACGTGACGGCAAACTATCCATGGCCGAAATGCAAGGGGGCACATTCACCATCTCAAACGGTGGCGTCTATGGCTCCCTCATGTCATCTCCAATTCTGAACCCACCACAATCAGGCATCTTGGGCATGCACAAAATCCAAGACCGACCCGTTGTGGTCAACGGAGAAATCGTCATTCGCCCAATGATGTATCTGGCGCTGTCCTATGATCACCGTATCGTTGATGGTAAAGGTGCCGTGACATTCCTTGTGCGCGTCAAAGAAGCGCTTGAAGATCCACGCCGTCTGTTGCTTGATCTATAATTCAACAAGGGCGCGCACTAATCGCGCCCTTATTTTATCACAACCCGCCCAGAACCCATTTTTTGTCCAAAAATATCCTGGGGGTTTGGGGGCAACGCCCCCAAAAATAGAAAGGAAACCACATGGCATCCTATGACGTAATCGTAATCGGCGGCGGCCCAGGTGGCTATGTTGCTGCGATCCGCTGCGCGCAACTTGGCTTAAAAACAGCCTGTGTCGAGGGTCGTGAATCCTTGGGTGGCACCTGTTTGAATGTCGGTTGCATCCCTTCTAAGGCGCTTCTGCACGCCTCGCACCAATTGCATGAAGCTGAGCATAATTTTTCCAAAATGGGTCTGATGGGTAAATCCCCGTCGGTTGATTGGAAACAGATGCAAGCCTATAAGGCCGACGTGATTGACGGCAATACCAAAGGCATCGAATTTCTTTTCAAAAAGAACAAAGTTGACTGGATCAAAGGCTGGGGATCTATTCCTGCCGCCGGGCAAGTTAAAGTTGGTGATGATATTCATCAGACGAAAAATATCATCATCGCATCTGGTTCGGTCCCATCTTCGTTACCCGGTATTGAAATCGACGAACAAATCGTCGTCACATCAACAGGCGCATTATCACTGCCTAAAATTCCCAAAAAACTGGTGGTCATTGGCGCGGGCGTCATAGGTTTGGAACTTGGATCCGTTTATGCACGTCTGGGATCAGAGGTCACAGTAATCGAATTCTTGGATGTGATTACACCGGGCATGGATGGTGAAATTCAAAAAACCTTCCAACGCACTTTGAAAAAACAAGGTCTGAAATTCATCATGGGCGCAGCAGTTCAATCTGTTGAGGCAACCAAAACCAAGGCCAAAGTGAACTACAAATTGCGTAAAGATGACAGTGATCATTCTTTGGACGCTGACGTAGTTTTGGTGGCAACGGGCCGAAAACCGTATACTGATGGTCTCGGACTTGAAGCACTTGGCATCGAAATGACGCCACGCGGTCAAATCAAAACAAACGCGCATTGGCAAACCAACGTTTCGGGCATTTATGCGATCGGTGATGCGATTGAAGGCCCGATGCTGGCCCACAAAGCCGAAGACGAAGGTATGGCAGCCGCAGAGGTGATTGCCGGCAAACATGGGCATGTGAATTACAATGTCATTCCAGGCGTTATCTACACCGCGCCAGAGGTGGCAAATGTCGGACAAACCGAAGAGCAACTAAAAGCCGAAGGCCGCGCATATAAAGTCGGCAAATTCAGCTTTATGGGCAATGGCCGTGCGAAAGCCAATTTTGCAGCGGATGGTTTTGTCAAAATACTTGCCGATGCAGGCACGGATCGCATTCTTGGCGCACATATAATGGGTCCGTCCGCGGGCGACTTGATCCATGAAATCTGTGTGGCAATGGAATTTGGCGCATCGGCACAGGACTTGGCCCTGACCTGCCACGCGCACCCCACCTATTCCGAAGCAGTTCGTGAAGCCGCTTTGGCCTGCGGTGATGGTGCAATTCACGCATAAATCAATCTAATTTAACGCAAAAGGCCCTCAGGTTTCTGAGGGCCTTTTTGTTTTTATGAAAAATTATTTTACAGGGAATTATGCGTCCCATCACACAGCGGGGCTTTTGAACTATGCTTGCAACCACAAAAGAAAACTTTTCCGGTTTTCTCTGCCGTAAATTTCATTGGCGAAAACGCAGTGTCCTTATGGCTTCCATCGCAAAAAGGTTGCTTTGAGCTTTTGCCACAGGCACACCAAAAGTAATTTTTGCCTTCCTCTACGTCGATCGGCAATTGGGATTTTTGTGCGATAATTGGTGCTGACATCTATCTTCCTCATTAGAAAAGGCACCCGATCGGGTGCC
>RFZH01000240.1 GCA_009920815.1 Paracoccaceae bacterium | reverse complement strand
GATGATCAGATTTTGATTTTTGATTTGAACGGCGAACGCATTCAGACCGTTGAGGTTCACGCCCAATAGCGATCCATGCGCCAGATTAGCAAGCGCCGACCTCATCACCCGAGGTCGGCTGGGGAGTATTGAAAATATCTTACCCTTCAATCACCGCCATGAATTCACGCCATTCCCCTTTGGACATGCCCGAATTTTCTTGGGCGACCTCTTCGCCCTTGATCATACGGCGCATGACATCCAAAGAGGTTTTCGACAGGGTTGCGCCGCCCATGCGATAATCTTCGAACGCCGCATAGGCATAGGGCACCCAATCTGCCACGATTTTACAGATTTCGTCAGCATAAACGCGGATTTCATATTGTGCATGGCTGTCGGCCCGCAGGCGCAAGAAATGCAACAGGTTGTGCAGGTCTACTTTCCAATACCATTGCGTATAGATATTCGCAGGCAGGTTCATCCGCGCCAATTCCCGCGCCAACCCTTGTTGGCCGTCATCGGAAATCATCGCCTCGTAATTGTCATAGGCACGCGCGCTGTCGGCTTTTAAAATTTCCAAAACGCGGGCGGCTTCATCCCCTGTTAGGGTTTCGCCACGGCCTTGGTTGTTGATCGTGGATTGCGCAGCAATATGTTCAGGCGCGGGGATATAGAATTCGCGATCCAAGATTGAATAACGCGCCGAATATTCGTTCACATTGGCGGTGCGATGGCGAATCCATTGGCGTGCCACAAAAACCGGCAATTTCACGTGCAATTTGATTTCGCACATTTCAAATGGGGTCGAATGCCAATGACGCATCACGTTGTTCGGGGGAAAGTGGCATATGCGAATCCTTTTTCTTAGACTGTTGCAGATACTATATATTGGGGCGCTGCGTTATTAAAGCGCGAGATACCTGAATAACTTTCATTCCAAGACCATCATAATATACTTTAGTTTGCATAAAATATTCCTTAGCATTAATCGCAACAAAATAGAAAACAGGCAAATCAATGAAAAAGCTAGCTGTCTTTTTAGTCGGTGCAATCGCGCTTGCGGGATGTGGTGGAGGTGGCACAAATCCCTTTATGCAAGATGCGGACAACGACGCGGCTTCTGGTGGCAATAGCAACACTTCGTCCGTAAACAATAACGAAAGCATGACAGAGCCCAGAGCCGCTGAACCTGACCGACAGCGGCATCAGCGGCTTTAAATTTCTGCAAATTACCGATCAGAACGGCAACACGTCAGACCTGCTCTATGTTGATAATATCCCGTTCGATGGAACCGCCGAAGTTGCTTATGAGATTTTGACCACAGTTATCACGTCAGACGGTGTCAAAGCGTTCAAATCAACGCCGAAAATTATAGATGCAGAAACCGGCACAACAATCGACCAAGATCCCTATCACGCGCTCTATGGCAAAAGTAAAAGCGGAGCAGCCGAATTTGCCATTGCAAAAACCGGCATCTATTTGGATGAAGGACTTGGCGGATACATCCTGCGCCGCAACCAATACAATAGTGACGGATCGTTGGTTGAATTTGCGCGCCCCACAAATGCCCAAGCGGTATACTCTGGCACCTATGACGGGCTATTGATCCCCACCACCACAGCATCAGACACCATGCTCTATACGACGGGTGAGACCAAATTAATTTTTGACTTTGATGATTTTGACGACATCGGCGCCGTGGAATTTCAAGCGATTGGTCGCCAAATCTATGACGAGCATGGCACTTTCGTCGGCCTTTTACCCGCATTGGGGACCACAATCGGCAGTGGTCAATTGGACGCAAACGGTCGGTATAGTGTCGACATTTTCAGCCTTGACGCCGAAGAGAAGAAATTCGAAACTGGAACAGTAGAGGGTTTTCTATCTGGCAAAAATCCGAACGAGGCAGCAGGCATCATTGTTTTAACCTCAAAAGTTGGCGATGCAGGCTTTAAGGAAATTGCCGGCTTTTTTGCATATGGGCAGACCGTAAATCCATAGGAGAGTTTGATGCGTTATTTGCACACGATGGTTCGTGTTCTGGATTTAGAAAAATCGATGGCATTTTATGCGTTGCTGGGGCTGAAAGAAATTCGGCGACGCGATGATGAAAATGGCCGTTATAGCCTGATTTTCATGGCCCCCGAAGGGCAAGAGGACTGTCCCGTTGAACTGACCTATAACTGGGATGGCGATGACGGGTTGCCCAGCGACGGGCGTCATTTTGGACACCTGGCCTATGAGGTCGAAAATATTTACGACCTGTGCCAGACATTGATGGATGCGGGCGTGACAATCAACCGTCCACCACGCGATGGGCGTATGGCGTTTGTGCGTTCACCTGACAATGTGTCGATCGAATTGTTGCAAGCGGGCGATGCGCTGCCGCCAGCAGAACCATGGGCATCCATGGGCAACACAGGTCATTGGTAAAATATTTGCTTGCGGCGGCCCTTTGTGTCGCCGCGCAGCCATCTTTTGCCACCTGCCGTCAAGCGCTTGTTCTAGGGTTGGACGTATCGGGTTCGGTGGATGATCGCGAATATATCCTTCAAACACAAGGACTTGCCCAAGCTCTGACGTCGCCTGATGTGGCATCCGCTTTTCTTGCGATGCCAGACGCGTGGGTCGATCTTGCCATTTTTGAATGGAGCGGCCAATATTCGCAAACCATGATCCAGCCCTGGACAACGGTTAGATCTGAGGCGGATTTATTGCAAGTGGCGCAGCGTTTACAAAGCCACAAAAAATCCTTGACCGATCTGACCACAGCCATTGGTGCGGCGATGCGCTTTGCCCAGGATTTACTGGCCCAAAAACCAAAATGTTGGCAAGCAACCTTTGATATTTCGGGCGATGGAAAATCGAACAATGGACCCAGACCCCAAGATGTGCGTGGTCAGATGTCTGGCACAATCGTCAACGCCTTGGTGGTTGGCGCATCACCTCTGCGCGGGGTTGCAGGCGACGACGACACCGCCGCGCTGACCGCCTATTTCACAGCCTATGTCATTGACCCTGACCAAGGCTTTATAGAAACGGCCCGAGGGTTCGACGATTATCAGGCTGCAATGGAACGTAAATTGGTCAAAGAATTGCAAGTTATTGC
>RFZH01000239.1 GCA_009920815.1 Paracoccaceae bacterium | reverse complement strand
CCTTTTTTGCAAATGCCCAACAGGATCCTGCCGTTATAAAAGCCGACCGCGCCCAAGGATTTTTTCAGCGTCCCTTTTTGGATTTCTCTTCGCGTTTAATCAGTAAACACCGCATCGATCACGGTGCAAAAAATTTGCAAAAATACGCCACAGTCTTTGATCGGATCGAACGTGAATACGGTATCTCGCGCGGTGTGTTGACCGCCTTTTGGGCATTTGAAACCGACTTTGGTGCGTTCCAAGGCGACTTTAATACGCTGAATGCGTTGTTGACGTTATCACATGACTGTCGCCGCCCGGACCTATTCCGCCCCCAAGTTTTTGCGGCCCTTGAACTTTACAAGCGTGGCGATTTTGACCCAATGACCACCACTGGCGCGTGGGCGGGTGAAATTGGCATGGTCCAAATGCTGCCCGGTGATATTTTGGAAAGTGGAATTGATGGCGACGGGGATGGCCATGTGACACTGAAAACCTCTGCGGCTGATGCATTGATGACAGGCGCGCATATGCTGTCGCGCATGGGCTGGCGCACAGGCGAACCATGGCTGCATCAAATCATCGTCCCACAGGACTTGGACTGGTCACAAACGGGGTTGGATCAAACAAAATCTGTCGCAGCGTGGAAACGTTTGGGTGTAACCGCGCGCACCGGGGCGTTGGGACCTGATACCTTAGACGCATCGGTTTTGCTCCCCCAAGGTCGCAAAGGGCCTGCGTTCTTGGCCTACCCCAATTTCCACATCTATTTTGAATGGAACAAAAGCTTTGTCTATGTGACAACAGCAGCCTATTTTGCGACCCGTCTCGAAGGGGCTCCGCCCTATGCAGCTGGAAACCCAGATCCCGCGCTCAGCGGCGACGAAATGAAGCAGTTGCAAACCAAATTAACCCAGCTGGGCTATGATGTGGGTGCAATTGACGGAATTTTAGGGGCAAAAACACGGTCCGCTGTGCAGGCGGTACAAATTAAATTGGGCCTACCTGCAGATGCATGGCCCACGCAATCCTTGCTTGATCAATTGTAGGCTTTGCAACATTTTGGGATGGTGGGCGGGGCGATGTGCATGCACGAGCGTCGTGCACCATCCCCATCAAGCCACCATTTGCTCAGCTTTTTTCAAATCGACTGAAACCAGTTGCGAAACACCCTGCTCTTGCATGGTGACCCCAAACAAACGATCCATCCGCGCCATCGTCACCGCGTGGTGAGTAATAATCAAAAAACGCGTTTCCGTGCGGCGACACATCTCATCTAAAAGATCACAAAACCGCGTTACGTTCGCGTCATCCAGCGGGGCATCGACCTCGTCTAGAACACAGATTGGCGCAGGGTTTGCCAAGAACACACCAAAAATCAACGCCAACGCGGTTAGAGTCTGTTCGCCACCAGACAACAAAGAAAGAGTAGATAATTTTTTGCCAGGCGGTTGGCACATAATTTCCAATCCTGCCTCAAGCGGATCATCGCTTTCAACCAAAACCAAATTGGCCTCGCCACCGCCAAACAGATGGCGGAACAGATGGCTAAAATTCTCGTTCACTTGTTCAAATGCGGTCAAAAGACGTTCGCGTCCTTCACGGTTTAGGCTTGAAATGCCACTGCGCAACGTTTTGATGGCTTCCTCTAAATCGGTCTTTTCTTTAACCAGTTGTGAATGCTCTGCCTCGACCTCTTTGGCGTCTTCCTCGGCGCGCAGGTTTACTGCACCCAATGCATCGCGTTGGCGTTTCAGGCGTGCCACCTCTGCCTCAACCTGATCCGAAGGTGGCATGCGGTCTGCATCTGTGTTCAACGCAGCCAATAAATTATTCGGCGTCGTCTCTAATTCTTCTTCAATACGATGGGCTGCCGCGCTGACGGCTTCGCGCGCTGCATCTGCCCGCGCTTCTGAGCGCGCGCGCGCCTCGCGTGCATCAGACGCCGCGCGTTCTGAATCTCGCTCGCTGGCCACCAACAGGCGCAATTCTGATTCCGCTTCGGCCAAAACATCGCTTGCGTGTGATCGCCGATCTTGTGCTGTCTCAATAGCCTCATTCAGCTCTTCGCGCTTTTCAGCAATTTCTTCTGGCACGGCTGATGCCTCTGCCAAATCCTCTTCGCTTGTGGCTTTACGCTCCAACAACTCGGCGCTGCGCTTTTCCGCGGTTTCAAGACGGTGCCGCCATCCGCTCAATTCTTTCGTGACTTCTTGGGACCTGCGCACGCGTGCATCCCCTTCACGGCGGATTTCATCATAGGCAGAGCGCTTGGACATCATTGTCATGCGTGCCGCCTCTACCGCCATTTTTACATCGTCAACCTGACCGCGGGCTTGATCCAAATCCCCCAAAGATCGCAGAGTCTTCTCTGCCTCTAATACTTGGGCTTTTGCCTCAAACGCATCCTCTTCATGACGTTTCATGGCCATTTTCAGCGTCTCAACCCGTCCTTGCGATAGGTTACGCTCAGCTTCGGCACGGCTCACGGCACGGGCGGTTTCCCCCACCATCCGGTCAGCGTCACGGCGTGCCTCGCGGGCGTCACGGTCAGCACGCGTCAAATCACTCAGTTGTGCTGTCAGAGCCTCATGCGCGGCGCGCGCAGCGTCCATGCGCACCGTGGCGCGTTCTAACAACTGTTTCAATTCCTCAATGCGATTCAAGTGCTGCATCCGTAATGCAGCAGCCGACGGGGCATCTTCGGCCCATGCACGATAGCCATCCCACCGCCATAAATCGCCTTCGACGCTCACCAATCGCTGTCCAGGCAAAAGTGCTGCCTGCAAGCGGTTGCCATCATCGCCATCAACCAGCCCGATTTGTGACATACGCCGTTCCAACACGCTTGGAACAGAAACATGGTTGGTTAATGCCGTAATACCGTCTGGCAAGGCCTGTGGTGTGTCATAAGCCGGCAATTCAGCCCATCCTGATGGACCATCTTCGTCAACTTCTGGTGCGCGCAAATCATCAGCCAAGGCTGCACCCAAAGCTTTTTCAAAGCCCTGCTCTACCTGCAAGCGATCCATAATTTGGCCACCTTCGGCGGTGTTGCGTTCCACCAATTTGGCCAAGGCTGCCACCTCGGCACGGATCGCGTTGGCCTCAC
>RFZH01000238.1 GCA_009920815.1 Paracoccaceae bacterium | reverse complement strand
AATTTGAAACGCATTTTTCTAGCTTGTTTGATGAGTACCATGCTGTTGCCTTCCCTTGCATCGGCACAAGAGGCATCTGCGTTGTCATTGGGAAAGCCATTGAAACCAAAAAATAAAATTGGTGAAAACTACATCCGCTTTCAAAAGGATGATTGGGTTTTGCGTTGTCTTGCAACGGCCGATGGCAATGATCCATGTGAAATGTACCAACTTATTGTGACGGGCGAAGACACTGCTATCGCTGAGCTGTCCGTCTTTGCCTTGGAGGCAGGCCAACCTGCCATATTGGGTGGTAATTTCATTGTACCCTTGGAAACTTCGTTGACGCAGCCTATGGTGATCCGTTTTTCTGAGGATTTGGTGAAACAGTACCCCTATTCGTATTGTACGAAAATCGGGTGTTTCGTGCGAATGGGGTTTACGGCTGACGAAGTTGATTTACTTAAGGCGGGTGACGTCGCCACTATGACAATCACGCATATGGCCGCGCCATCGCAACCGATCGAGGTGCCAATTTCGCTAAAAGGGTTCACCGCTGTTTACGATAAATTGCCAAAACCCGTGGCGCAATAACTTAGCGTTTCGATAGAAATTGCATTACAGACAGCGCCGCGCGGATGCCCGGCGCTTTTTCATTACGCCCGAGCGATCGCATGGTGGTTTCCATGGCAAGCCGTTGGTTGTGCGCGTTGTTTAAAACGGACACCAATGCCGGTGCAATAAGCTCGGGCTTGCAGGTGTCGCCGATAAATTCAGGCACATAACGCGTGTTGGTCACCAGGTTGATCAGTGTCACGGTGTCCACCAATAAAAGCCGTCCAATGATCTGACGCGATAACCATGGCATGTCATAAGCAATCACCATGGGTGTATCATTTGCTGCCAGTTCCAATGATACTGTACCCGATGCAGCCAAAGCTAAATCGGCACAACGAAACGCCGCACGTTTGTCTGCGGCCGCAGTTTTTGCATCCAACTCTCTGGGGTCCAGCAAAATGGGCTTAACGGGCCAATCTTCAATCAATTGTCGCACAGCGCCGGCGACATGCGGTGCGGCGGGCAAAATCCATTGTATGTCGGGGCGCGTTTGTGCAACTTTTTCAAGCGTTTTGCCAAATATTGGTCCCATGCGGCGGATTTCGGAATTGCGTGATCCGGGTAAGCATAAGCCGACAGGCCCGTCATTTAGGCCAAAGGCAAACCGAAAATGTGCCGCCTCTTCGGGGGTGGCAATCTGATCGTGGCTTACTGGGTGGCCAACAAAATCACAGGTCATTCCTTCTGCAACCATCAATGGCGGCTCAAAAGGAAAAAGTGCCAGAACATGGTCAATAAACCTTGCCATTTTCGCCGCACGTTTTGGACGCCACGCCCAAACTGTTGGCGCGACATAATGTACGGTGGGGATGTTGCTTTTTGCTTTGACCTCTTTCGCCAAGCGCAGCGAAAACTCTGGCGCATCAATCGTGATCAGAACGTCTGGCTTTTGATCTAAGATAAATTGAACAGTTTGCTTTAGACGTTTGCGTAGGTTTAAATATTGACCGAGAATTTCGCCAATCCCCATGACGGATAATTCGCTCATGTCGAATAGGCTGTCCATCCCACGATCCATCATCAAGGGACCCGCGATGCCGATAAATTCTGCAGGCGCAGTCAGGATTTCATCAAAACCATCAATTAGCGCGGCGCCAAGCTTGTCTCCCGAGCTTTCGCCAACCACGAGCGCAATTTTTAACATGACGGATCCTGCGCATAAATAAATATGCCGCGCGCCAAGGCACGCGCGATGATTACATCTTTGTCAATCAACATCACTTTACGAGGTGATATTACGATACCCGAAAGACCTGCGTCGGCCACCTGATCAACCGTATCCGGGCCAATTGCGGGCATGTCAGCCCTTAAATCTTGGCTTGGTTTTGGCCGCTTTACCAAAATACCGCCGGTCTTGGCACGTAGCTTTGATGATGTTTTTGCCACCATATCAAGCATAAATTCGGTACCTTGCAGGGTTTCTATCCCAAGGGCTTGGCCCCCTTCGGTCACGACTGCTTGACCAATATCTAAGGGGGCTAAAGATGCCAAAATCATGTCCGCACGCGCCAAATTATTTTGATCCACCTCTGACAAGATACCGCAGATTGAACCGGGGGGGACGGTCAAACCATCAACCACCTCATGGGCACCTTGGACGCGAAAACCTTGATCTTGGATCATCGCAATCAAAAAGCGTAAAAGATGATCATCACCTTGCATCATTGCCGCTGTCAAATCAGGCAAAATACCTGCGGTGAATCGATCCAGCGCCGATGCATCGAATTGGGGGCGCTGCATTGCGCCGGCCATCACAATCCGCGTGACACCTTGATTGCGCAAATCATCGAACAGGGCACCGAATTGTTCAAAACGGTGCAGGTGTACCGGCTCTTGCAATTCATGCGAAACGCCTGCAAATGATATCGCGGCGCAGTCTGGATTGGCCGATTGAATGATCTGCGGTAACTTGCCAGATCCCGCTAATATGGCAAGACGGTCTGTCATCGTCAGTTTGGCGTTAGAAATGACCTGTCACTGGCAGCCATGACAAAATCAACGATTTGCTTGACATAAGCGCTGTCGGTTTCCTCTCCCATGCGTTTCACGCGGTCGTTAAAGGTCCCCTCGCCCTGCGCCATCATTTGGAACGCAGCGCGCAACGCGGTGATGTCAGCCCGCGCCACACCTTTTCGTTTCAAGCCAACTAGGTTCAATCCGTCCAATTCGCCCCGCGGCGCTTGCACAAGCCCAAAGGGGATTACATCATTGGTAACCATCGTGACCGCGCCAATAATTGCCCCGTGCCCAATACGAACAAACTGATGAATACCAGATAGACCACCTATGATCACATCATCCTCTAGGATACAATGCCCTGCAACAGCCGCTGAATTTACCAAAATCACACGATTGCCAATATGTACATCATGGGCAACATGACAGCCTGCCATGAATAAACAATCATCCCCGACAATGGTAACCCCGCCGCCGCCTTGGGTGCCGGTGTTCATTGTAACATGTTCGCGGATCCGATTTCTTTGACCAATGACCAAACGGGTTTCTTCACCCTTGAATTTTAG
>RFZH01000237.1 GCA_009920815.1 Paracoccaceae bacterium | reverse complement strand
TATAGCCCCGAATATCTGGCGGGTTTCCAGGCCGAGGGATATAGCGTTGATCTAGAACAGGGATTTGTCGAAGCACGCGAAAAAATGGATCGCGTTATTGCGCGGGATGTTCGTTTTGATATCGGCGGCGACAGACAACGCATTCATTCCATCGACACAACCTTGCGCGATATCACGTTCAAACACATCCTGCTGCCTGTCTGGATGGCCGCTTATAAATATCGCGGTAAATCCTATCGCTTCGTCATTAATGCGCGCACAGGTCAGGTCCAAGGCGAACGCCCCTATTCTGCTTGGAAAATTGCGTTTGCCACGCTGATCGGATTGGCGATTGCCGCTGGGATAGGTTATATCATGGCACAACAAAACGGAGGCTAACATGCGCGCGCTTATTCAACGGGTCAAACAGGCGTCAGTCGTCGTTGACGGCCAAACCATTGGCGAATGCGCCACGGGGTTGTTGATCCTCATCTGCGCAATGCAAGGCGATACCACAGCCGAGGCTGATCAACTGGTCGGAAAAATCGCGAAACTACGGATTTTCAAAGATGATGACGGCAAGATGAACAAATCAATTTTGGACATCAACGGATCTGCGTTGGTTGTTTCACAATTTACCCTTGCCGCCGACATTTGGCGCGGCAACAGACCTGGTTTTTCCTATGCGGCGGCCCCTGCCGATGGTGAAAAACTATATGAATATTTTTCCCAACAGATCGCAGCGCAGGGTATTGCCACACAACGCGGTAAATTTGGGGCTGATATGGCAGTGTCACTGGTTAATGATGGTCCCGTCACGATTTGGTTAGATACCTCTGAAAAATAGGGGCATTCTGCCCCTCTTGGCCGCAGGCCAATTCACCCCTGAGGATATTTTCAGGACAGAAAATGAAATGCATAGGCACCAGTCATTTTCTGTCCATAAATATCCTCGCCGAAGGCGAATAAAACACTAGGAATTACGATATTTGCGCAATTCAGCGCGGGCCACTTGCCGGCGATGAACAGCATCGGGGCCATCAGCAAAACGTAGTGTGCGCACATGTGTCCACATATGCGCGAGGTCAAAATCTTGGCTAATCCCGGCAGCGCCGTGAAGCTGCATTGCCTCATCAATCACTTTCCCCGCCATAAGCGGTGCCACCACCTTAATTTTGGAAATCCACGGCTGGGCGGCTTTTACACCCGCAGTGTCCATCATATGTGCGGCTTTTAAGCATAGCAAACGCGCCATTTCTATTTCCATACGTGCGTTTGCGATGATGTCGTAATTCGCGCCTAAATCAATAATCTGTTTCCCAAAAGCGTCGCGCGCCAAGCCACGGCGGCACATCATTTCCAACGCTTTTTCGGCCTGTCCAATCGCGCGCATACAATGGTGTATACGGCCTGGACCAAGCCGGCCCTGGGCCACTTCGAACCCGCGGCCTTCGCCTAGGACGATGGCAGATGACGGAATACGAACATTAGTAAACCGAAGGTGCATGTGGCCATGCGGCGCGTCATCGTGGCCAAAAACCTGCATCGGACGCAATATTTCGATACCCGGTGTTTTGGCATCCAGAACGAACATAGTATGGCGCGCATGTTTTTCGGCCTGCGGGTCCGAGCAGGCCATCAGGATATAAACAGCACAACGCGGGTCCCCCGCCCCAGAGATCCACCATTTTTCACCATTCAAAACCCAATCATCGCCATCTTTGCGGGCGGAAAATCCCAATTGCGCTGCATCCGACGATGCTATGTCAGGTTCGGTCATCACATAGGCGGACCTGATTTTGCCATCAAGCAAATCCCCGAGCCAGCGATCTTTATGGGCTTGGGTCCCGTATCGTTCAAGCACTTCCATGTTACCTGTGTCAGGCGCGTTACAATTGAACACCTCGGCCGCAATGCCGACTTTGCCCATTTCTTCGGCCAAATATGCATATTCTACTGTGGTCAAGCCATATCCACGATCACTGTCGGTCAACCAAAAATTCCACAGCCCACGTTCACGCGCGAGCGCTTTGAGACCATCCAGAATTTCCAACTGGCGGGGTGTGTGTTGAAACCGATCGCCTGATGGGTGCTTTCCCACCTCAGCATGAAATTCCGCATCCAGCGGCGCAATGTCGTTTTCAACCATATCACGCACAGCTTTTATCAGCGGCGCAACGCGTTCAGTTATTCCTAAGTCCATCCTGTCCTCTATTTCATATCTGGGAGCATATAATTTGCAAATTTCTGACGCAAAGTCAGCTTTGACACCTTACCCGTTGCCGTTAACGGCAATTCATCGACAAATTCGATCGCATCTGGCAGCTGCCATTTGGCGACATGTTGCAGCAAGAGGTCATCAATCTCTGCCTTACTGACGTGTTCTTGTCCTGCAGGCACAATTACCAACAAGGGCCGTTCATCCCATTTTGGATGCGCCACAGCAATGACCGCGCAATTTGCAACCATTGGATGCGACATCACAACGTTTTCTAAGTCAATCGAGCTGATCCATTCTCCACCGGATTTGATCAGGTCTTTGGCCCGATCTTGGATGGACAAAAACCCATCGGGACGAATGACCGCAATATCGCCTGTTCCAAACCATCCTTCGGAATCAAACGCTTCTGCTGTGGCCGCATCGTTGTCAAAATAACCCGATATAATTGCATTTCCGCGCACATATAATTCACCGACAGACGTGCCGTCATGCGGTAATGATTTACCATTTTCATCGACAACTTTTAGATCCACACCAAAAACACGTCGCCCTTGGTATTGTTGTAGATCCAAACGTTCACTCAGGGATTTGGTCGCAATCATATCGGCAGGCAGAATACCATGGGTCCCTACGGGACTCATTTCGGTCATGCCCCAGGCATGGCAAACGGACACGCCCGATTTTTCGAATTTCTCAATCATGGAACGGGGCGCAGCAGAGCCGCCAACAACCACAGATGAAAATCCGTTTGGGTTGCGCCCTTTTGCGGCGATTTCCGCCTGTAGCCCTAACCAAACGGTTGGCACACCCCACGCGGAATTAACCCGCTCTTCATCCATCAACTTATACACTGATGGTCCATCCAGTGCACCACCAGGAAAAATCAAAGACGCCCCAGCCAATGGCGCACCATAGGGCAAGCCCCAAGCGTTCACGTGGAATAAAGGGACGACGGGCAAGACACGCGTCCCTTCTTGCAGAAAACGCCCTAAACTGATGCATAATGACATG
>RFZH01000236.1 GCA_009920815.1 Paracoccaceae bacterium | reverse complement strand
CGGTAAACATCCGCTGTACAACAATGCAGGCCACCGCCAAATGCATAGGCATCACGCAGATCGACTTCGACAACTTCCATGCCTAATTTGTCCATTTGCTCGGCCTGATAAACCTCTGATTTCTCGACACATACTGTTTTGGGATCTAACACCAGAACATTCATCGACAACCAAACAGAAGAATAACACAAGGGAGGGGGTGCATTGTGTGCGGGCTGTGCAGCATCAACAATTTCCCAACCGTTATCTTGGAACATTTTGCGCTGTTCTTCGGGCAGGCGGCGTTGCGGGTTGTTCAAAATCAATCCTGGACGCAGCGGCGTAAAGGTTGCGTCAATGTGAATCGGGTATGGGTCACCGGGAAAATTAACCGCATGGACGCGATGATCGGGGAAGTGACGACGTAGCCATTCAATGCCTTTTAAATTCGTCGTAAAACCGTGTTGCACAACCAAGTCCTTGCCAAAGCGCAAGACATCTGCGGCATCAAATAATGGTTCCTCTTCGGTGGTTACAAAGAATTTCTCTGCAGCCCATTTTAGGCGTTTTTCGACACCAATTTTTTCCGAAAGGTAATCAGGATGATAGTCACGATCCGTCAGGCGTGGTTTTGGTGCAGCCTCGTGGCGGAAATTGGGGTCTTCCTCCCAATAGCGTTGCATCAAGGGGCGATAGCACAGGTATTCGAACCAACGACAACGATAGGACATGGTTGCTTCAAGGATTTCAGATCCAACAGTCAGCAGCACGTCACGTGGTGGCATACATCCAAATTGGCTGTCCGTGTGAAAATCAGGTGTTGTTACGGCCTGAGAAAAATCAATCGGGGTAGGGCGGTCAACTTTGACGCCGAGCTTTTGCAGCATTGACGCGAAATTGTCCAATAGCTCGTTTGCACGATCTATTGTTTCCTGTGGTCGACGGCCCCACTGGCCGCGCATATCGCTATCCTCGGGAACTTTGGCGTCTAATGCAGGTTCTTCGGGGGGGATGTGGCAATCATCGGCGCGTCCGACGATAACGTGCTTAAGTGGATCCCATTCATTCCAACTGTTTACTATGGTCTTCATAATTGTTCCCTGTGGGTTAAAGCTAAAAATTTGCTAATACATTCAGAAAACGAAAGCTATATAAAAAACTGGCCAATTCAAAATATTGATACTGCCAGTCGGGTCTACGTGTAATGTTTTTCACATCATGGCAAAAACTAAAAAACGGGCTGCACAACGCAGCCCGCATTCAATTCTTGACAAAGATAACGCAGGTCTTAATCGAACAAATTGTCCAGTTCAGCGTCGGTCATCGTGGCAGCCATAAAGTCTTTTGACCCAAGCTCTGACATATAATCGGCATAAGCTGACAGTAAAAGACCGCTTTCGACGGACATGTTAAAGCTTTTGTTATAGCGTCCTTTGTTACGGCGGATCGCCGCAGCGGTTGAACCGTCTTCGTAAATCAAAAACATAAATTCGGTTGATGAATTACCTTCGATCTTTTCAGCACACTTCGTAATTGGGAAACAATCTGCGACCTTTTCATAGCGCCGACGCAGCCCTTGTTCGACGGCCTTGTCGCTCCATTGGTTGATCTTTAGCATACTGTCAGCAAGTGACGTGATGTTTTGTTCATTCAACTGAATAGTTTCAAGGATTTTGTCGAAATCCGATGTGTCATCGATAAAGTTAAAATCATACATAAGCGACCCTGAATCAGACACATAGGGTTTGATCCAATGTTCACCTTTTTCCTCGGTCCCGGGGATGAAATAAGGGACGCGTGGGAAAACCTCAGACGCTTTGACGGCCGTGATCCCCAGGTTTGCATTGGTTGGACGAATGGGTGTGCCGTACATTTCTTCGGTCTCGTCTTGGACCGATGCCACCAAAAGCCGCAGACGTGCGATATGTTCGCGAATGGCTTTCAACTTTCGCGCGCCTTGGGTGTCTTGAGCGCGTGCTTCGACGTGTTTTTCGATCTGCGATAGCAACTTAAGCTCGTTTGCAAGGCGATCAAAGCGACGTTGCAATTTTTCATCAACAACATAGACATTGTTTTCTGTCTTGATGTTTGTGACGTTGGTGTTGTTCACAGTCATTTGTTGCGCAAATTGGGCCACCTGTGCGACAGGGGCGATGGGCTGTTGCTGAACAACAACCGGTACCTGCTGTTGTTGAACGATGACCTGCGCAGGTGGCTGTGCAACTACTGTTGGCTTAGGCGCTGTCAAATCCAACAAATACTTTTGCAAAAGGCCGCAATAGCCATTTGGCAGTTGTGCAATAAGGCGCAGTGTTTCTGCGCCATTCGCTTGTGCCTTGAACGCAGATTGGCTGAGAAACTGTCTCTCGAATGAATCGATTTTGCCGGTGATTGGGCGATTCAAACAAATTTGAAGCTGTGACACCGCAGTCGTCGTCTTGCGTCCCAAGACCCCATCTGGTGTGCCTGCATTAAAGCCAAAGTAGTTCAAGTCTTCTTGGAGCTTTTTGTTTTCCGCGCGTTCGGCAGAGGAAATCGTTGGTTTGCTGGGTGTTTTGCGCGTCGAAGACTGGCTGCGCGAAGTGTTATTTGATTTCGCTGCTTGACCTGCGATCGCTGCGCCAATCATTGCCCCGTGAGGCCTTTAACAAAATCGTCGTTTGCATATGCACTTGTCGATATCATGCTAAAGGCCACAAACGATGCGATAGCTTTTCTCATAGCTTGTTACTCCAAAACTAAAAAAGTATCATAATGATAATTAAAAATTAGCTTTGACGTAAGGCCAGATCTGTTCCTCCCTGGGTATCCGGCCCTAAATTTCAAGTAATGCATTGAAATAAAGCAATAAATATTATATTAAATATTTTTAATGAATTTCATCGCGTACATTCAGTAGAGGCAAATGGATAATTTATTACACGAAAGTATAGACTGATACCGATTAATAAGCAGCAATCGACCATATCTTGGCAGAGGACAAATACAGTAATGTTGGGAAGTGGTGGGTGATGAGAGACTCGAACTCCCGACATCTTCGGTGTAAACGAAGCGCTCTACCAACTGAGCTAATCACCCGATGAAGTGGGTAATAGCCAATGCGTGGACATAGCGCAAGAGGGTGAGTGTGAAAAAATTCGGAATTTCTGATTTTTTGTTCGAGTATTTTTGCAGAGTTAAAAATAGAATACTTTTGAATAGCTTAGCAGAATGCAATCGGGCGTTTGTGACAAGAAAAAGCCCCCTGAGCGGGGGCTTTTTGTATTAATGTGTTGCGCGCGTTGCTTCGGC
>RFZH01000235.1 GCA_009920815.1 Paracoccaceae bacterium | reverse complement strand
CTTGCCGTTTCTGGTGGCGCTGTGTTGATTGTTGTTGCCATTGCAAACCAAGTCTTGACGCGTCTGCCGCAGGCAAAATCAAATCTTGCAGGCTTTCAATCTGAAGCGATCTCTGAACAAATCAGATCCGAGGCTGAGATGATCCGATCCTTAGGGATGACAGGTGCAGCCTTTGACCGATGGAGCATGGCAAGGCGTCAATCACTGGAAGAACAGTTAAGAACGGCGGACCTTGGTGGCGGGTTTTCGTCATTGACCAAATCGCTGCGATTGTTCTTGCAATCTGCCATGTTGGGTCTTGGCGCTTATTTGGTCTTGCAAAATGAATTGACGGGTGGCGCGATGATTGCGGGGTCCATTTTGTTGGGTCGTGCACTTGCACCAATCGAAGTGGCCATCGGTCAATGGGGGCTTGTGCAGCGGGCGCGCAAAGGTTGGGATAATCTCGCAGATTTGTTGGGCGAGGTTCCCCCAGAGCCAGAGCGTACACCTTTGCCTCGTCCCAAAGCGCGGCTTGAGGCACAAAATGTCACCATCATTCCACCAGGTGAACAACAGGCGGCGCTACGCGCGGTAAATTTTGTGATCGAACCCGGGGTTGCCGTGGGTGTGATTGGACAATCGGGTGCTGGTAAATCGACCTTGGCACGGGCCATCACGGGGGTTTGGCGGCCAGCGGGCGGAAAAATTCGTTTGGATGGTGCGGCCTTGGACAATTATGCGCCCGACGTTCTGGGGCAGCACATTGGATATTTACCGCAGCGCGTTCAATTGTTTGATGGCACAATCGCCGAAAACATTGCACGCCTGTCGACGACACCTGATCCAGATGCTGTTGTGGCAGCAGCAAAAAAAGCTGCCGCGCATGAAATGATTCTAAAGCTGCCTGACGGTTACGATACGCGGGTGTCTACCGCAGGGGGGCGGTTGTCGGGTGGGCAAATTCAGCGCATAGGATTGGCGCGCGCAATGTATGGTGACCCGGTTCTGTTGCTTTTGGATGAACCCAATTCAAACTTGGACAATGACGGAAACCTTGCGTTGAACGAAGCGATAAAAGCAATGAAAGTCGACAAAAAGTCCGTTTTAATTATGGCGCATCGGCCTGCTGCGATCCAAGAATGTGATCAGCTTTTGGTATTGGATCGCGGTGTTCGTACCGCGTTTGGGCCGCGTGACGAAGTCCTCAGGGCGATGGTGCAAAACCATGAACAGATTATGAAATCGGCAAAACCCGGGGGTGTCCAATGACCACTTCGTCACAACAATTCCCGATGTCGCGCGCTATGTTTATCGGCATATTTGCCATGGTGCTTTTGTTGGGTGGCTTTGGAAGTTGGGCAACAATGACCCAGATTTCGGGCGCAATTATTGCTAGCGGTCAAATCGAAGTTGATCAAAATCGACAAATCGTCCAGCATCCTGATGGCGGTGTTGTCAGCGAAATCTTTGTTGATGAGGGGGACACAGTTGCCGCTGGACAATTGTTGTTGTCGCTAGATCCAACGCTTGAAACCTCTGAGCTGAGCATCATCCAAGGCCAGCTTTTTGAATTGATGGCGCGCCGCGGCCGACTGACCGCAGAGCGTGATGGACTGGATAGAATCAATTTTGATCAACGCTTGATTGAACGCGCCAAATTAGACCCTGAAATTAATGAATTGATGCAGGGGCAAGAAAACTTGTTCCAAGCGCGGCGGGCGTCAAACGCACAGCAAGTCGAACAATTAAGTAAACGCAAAGCGCAAATTGCAAATCAAATCCAAGGCATTACCGCACAGCAAGGTGCCCTTGCCATTCAGCTTGAGTTGATTGAACAGGAATTGGCTGATCAGCAAACGCTGCTTGATCGTGGCTTGGCACAAGCCTCGCGCGTCATGGCCTTGCAGCGGTCCCAAGCCGAATTGATTGGGGATGTCGGTGGTTTAACCGCACGGCAAGCGGAATCCGAAGGTCGTATAACCGAAATAGATATCCAGATTGCAGGGTTGGAAACGGCGCGGCGGGAAGACGCTATTTCACGCCTGCGCGATCAACAATATCGGGTGCTAGAATTAGAGGAACGCTTTAGCGCGTTGAATGAACGCCTATCACGCATGGATATTCGTGCACCCGTTTCAGGTGTCGTTTATGGTTTGAGCGTTTTTACGCCTCGGTCTGTCATTCGCGCGGCCGAGCCCGTGTTGTATTTAATCCCGCAAGATCGACCCTTGGTCATCACTGTGCAGGTGCCACCGATTCACATTGATCAGGTGTTTGTTGGGCAAAATGCTGTTTTGCGGTTCTCGGCCTTGGATCAACGCAGCACACCTGAATTATTCGGCAAGGTGGTCAAAGTGTCCCCTGACGCATTTACCGATGAAACATCGCGCATGTCTTATTACCGCGCAGAAATTCTCTTGGATACTGGTGAAACCGACCGTTTGCCCGCATCCGTGACACTGATCCCGGGTATGCCTGTTGAAGCATTTATTCGCACCCAAGACCGGACGCCTCTGGCCTATTTGATAAAACCGCTGTCAGATTATTTCGCAAAAGCATTTCGTGAAAACTAACCCTTTTCAAGGCTGGACGTTCCCTGTAGCGTCGGGCCAAATCAGCGACAAAGGAGACTGCGATGAGCGGACAGTTTGAACAAAACCTTGCGAATTTAGGGGTGACATTACCAGAGGCACCCATGCCTGCAGCCAATTATGTCCCCTATGTCATCGTCGGGGATTTGGTTTATGTTTCTGGTCAGATTTCGCAAAATTCTGATGGCTTGATCATTGGAAAATTGGGTGACACTCTGACAACAGAGCAAGGGGCCGAGGCCGCGAAATGCTGTGCCATTAGCCTTTTGTCACAGGTCAAAGCCGCCTGTGGTGGCGATCTGGACCGATTGGTGCGCGTCGTCAAATTGACGGGTTTTGTCAATTCGACAGCTGATTACACAGAACAGCCCCAAGTGATCAACGGTGCCTCTAACCTGATAGGCGAGGCATTGGGAGATGCCGGCAAACACGCGCGTGCGGCGGTGTCTGCACCTGCTTTGCCATTGGGTGTTGCCGTCGAAATCGAAGGCATTTTCCAAATCAAATGACGCACCCGTTGCACCCTGATTTTTTGACACGGCCCTTGGCGCATCGTGGGTTACATGATGCGTCGCGGGGTGTGATGGAAAACACCCGCGATGCCTTTATTGCCGCGATCGACGCCGGATACGGCATTGAATTGGATGTGCAACTGTCCGCCGATGGTCACGCCGTGGTGTTTCATGATGAATGGCTCTATCGGTTAACGGGGCAGGAT
>RFZH01000234.1 GCA_009920815.1 Paracoccaceae bacterium | reverse complement strand
AATGGTCGCACAAAAGTGCGTGCCGAAACCGCGCATCGTGTGTTTGAGGCGGCGCATAAATTGGGCTATCACGCGACGAATTTGATATCGCAACGCCTTCAGGTGGAATTGCCCCGCGTGCGTTTAGGCATCATTTTACAAAAAGAACAGCAAAGCTTTTACAAACAGTTTCGCGCCGCCCTTGAACGGCAAGCGGGGCTGTCAAAATCATTCAATGTGTCCCTGCGCATCGAATTTGCAACCACCCAATCTCCCAGCGAAGTGGCGCAATTGATGCGATCGATGCGTGGGCAAGTTGATGCTGTCGCAGCCACTGCAATGAACCATTCGGATATCACTTCTGCGGTGATTGATCTAAAATCTGTCGGCATTCCGACCATTGCCCTTTTGTCCGATTTTGCCCAAGGCGACCGCGTCAGTTATATCGGATCGAACAACCTAAAGGTTGGACGAAATGCGGCTTGGATGCTGAGTCAAGCATCTGTTATAAAAGGGAAAATGGCTCTTTTTGTTGGGGGGCATCGGTGGCACGGGCATGAATTGCGCGAAACCGGATGGCGCAGTTATTTTCGCGAAATGGCCCCTGAATTTCAGCTGTTGGATACGTTTGTTAATCTTGAAACCCGTCAGTTGACCTATGAGGCGACCTTGGATCTTTTGGGGCGTCACAGGGATTTGGCCGGCATCTATTTGGCCGGTGGCGGGATGGAGGGCGCGATGCAGGCCCTGCGCGAAGTACGCGCACCAGGCGAGGTTGCATTGGTTGTGAATGAACTAACCCCTGAAAGCCGAAAAGGGTTGGTTGACAGGTATGTCACGATGGTCGTGTCCACGCCATTGGATGATTTGTGTCGCGAAATGATTGACCTCATGGGGCATGTTGCAACGTCGCACGATTATGTCCCACACTCACAGGTGTTTATGGACAGCATCGTCACATTGCCCGAATTGATTTGATGAAATGATGTGATTATTTCATTCCAATAATTGAATAATATCAAAATTGAAACGATCTTGCATTGCCGTGGCCGGTGGGCTTGATGGAAAATCTCAACTGCGGCTAGACATGCGTCAACGACTCCCACGCGGTGGGGCGCTATGATGTCGGTATTTTTCCGACGGGATATTTTGGCCGCTGGCCATTTGTAAGGAGAACACATGTCTGTTAAATTCGCAGTATTGGGCGCAGGTCGCATCGGCCAAGTGCATGCCCGCGCAATCGCATCCGTTGACGGCGCGTCTCTGGTTGCTGTCTTTGATCCCTTCGCCGAAGCGGCCGAGCGCGTTGCACAAACATATGGCTGTGCGATCCGCAGCATCGATGACATCGCCGCCAGCGATGACGTAGACGCGGTTGCCATCTGTACACCGACCGACACCCATGCCGATTTGATCGAACAATTCGTGCGCGCGGGCAAAAAGGTGTTTTGCGAAAAACCTGTCGATTTATCGGTGGACCGCGTCAAACAGGCAATTGCCACGGTTGATGCGGAAAAGGGTATGTTGATGGTGGGCTTCAACCGCCGCTTTGACCCTGATTTCGGTGCTGTCAAACAGGCGATCTTGGATGGCGCTGTCGGCGAGGTTGAAATGGTGACGATCACAAGCCGCGATCCAGGCGCGCCGCCCATTTCCTATATCGAACGCTCTGGCGGGATTTTCCGCGATATGACGATCCATGATTTTGACATGGCGCGTTGGCTCTTGGGCGAAGAGGTGACCGAGGTTCAAGCCGCGGCATCTGTTTTGGTTGATGCCGAAATCGGTAAAGCAGGTGATTATGACAGCGTGAACGTCATCTTGAAAACCGCAACGGGCAAAATGGCGACCATCACCAATTCGCGGCGTGCGACCTATGGTTATGACCAACGTATCGAAGTGCATGGCAGCGACGGCGTGGTCAGCGCAGCGAATGTGATCGAAAACCGCGTCACGATCGGCAATAAATCTGGGTTCCAAACGCCGCCCATCATGAATTTCTTTTTAGAACGTTACATGCCCGCCTATGAGGCAGAGATTGCCGCATTCGTTTCAGCCGCGCAAAACGGTACAACGCCACCCACCACCGGCCAAGATGGATTGTTGGCGTTGGTTCTGGCCGATGCCGCCGTCAAATCCGTGGCCGAAGGGCGCGTGGTGAAAGTTTCCGAAATTCTAGGATAAGACAATGACCAAACCCCTTGACCTCATCACCATCGGGCGCAGCTCGGTTGACTTATATGGCGCCCAAGTCGGTGGCCGTTTGGAAGACATGCGCAGTTTCGAAAAATATATTGGCGGCTCGCCCACCAATATGGCGGCGGGAACCGCGCGGTTGGGGATGAAATCGGCATTGATCACCCGCGTGGGCGACGAACATATGGGCCGTTTTATCCGCGAACAATTGGCACGCGAAGGTGTGGATGTTCAAGGGGTCAAAACCGATCCAGAACGCCTGACAGCATTGGTATTGTTGGGCATTCGGGATCAGGAACAATTTCCGTTGATTTTCTATCGTGAAAACTGTGCCGATATGGCGCTGTGCGAGGATGATATTGATCCCGCGTTCATCTCATCATCGCGCGCGGTTGTGGCCACAGGCACGCATCTGTCCAACCCACAAACCGAAGCGGCGGTGTTAAAGGCGTTGAAATTGGCCCGCGAAACGGGCGGTCAAACAGCGTTGGACATTGATTATCGTCCCAACCTGTGGGGGTTGTCGGGGCATGGTGACGGTGAAAACCGTTTCATTGCCTCGGATGCCGTTACCGCAAAATTGCAATCCACGCTGCATCTGTTCGACCTGATTGTGGGAACAGAGGAAGAATTCCACATCGCAGGCGGCACAACCGATACAATCCAAGCGCTGCGCACTGTACGCGCGGTGTCGGGGGCGACCTTGGTCTGTAAACGCGGTCCCATGGGGGCGGCGGCCTTTGCTGGTGATATCCCCGATACGCTGGACGAGGGCGAAGCAGGTCCCGGTTTCCCGATTGATGTCTTTAACGTTTTGGGTGCGGGTGACGGGTTCATGTCGGGCCTCTTGAAAGGCTGGTTGGATGGCGAAGATTGGCCAACAACCTTGACCTATGCCAATGCCTGCGGTGCGTTTGCCGTGTCGCGCCATGGATGCGCGCCTGCCTATCCCAGTTGGGAAGAGTTGCAATTTTTCCTAAACCGCGGCGTGGTGACCAAAGCCTTGCGCCACGATCAGGCGTTGGAACAAATCCATTGGTCCACCAACCGCGCGGGCGATTGGTCAACGATGCGTGTTTTCGCCTTTGACCATCGGATGCAATTGGAAACGCTTGAGGGGGCTGATGATAAAAAGATTGGCGCATTCAAAGAGTT
>RFZH01000233.1 GCA_009920815.1 Paracoccaceae bacterium | reverse complement strand
GCGCCTTCGACCACTCGGCCACGTCTCCACCTGCGGGTTTATCTATGTCACGATCCAAGAACAAGAGGGATACGACAAAAAAAACACCTCAGGGCCAAATTTTTACACGCCAGTTCAAAGCTTGCGTTTAATTCCTTGCGATAGAGACAGGTGCAAGCTGATGTTTTACGCCCGAAAATACATTGCGTTCCAGCACGACACAGTGAACCTGCGCGCGGCTTATGCCGCCAACATCTTTACCACCTGAAACACAGTTTAAGCGTTAAAGAGGAAATGCATCACATCGCCGTCTTGGACGATGTAAGTTTTGCCTTCTACGCGCATTTTGCCGGCTTCTTTCGCGCCTGTTTCCCCGTTGCCTGCGATATAATCGTCATAGGCGATGGTTTCGGCGCGAATGAATCCGCGTTCAAAATCACCGTGAATGACGCCTGCGGCCTGTGGGGCGGCGGTGCCTTTGCGAATGGTCCAGGCGCGCGCCTCTTTTGGACCGACGGTAAAATAGGTTTCCAAGCGCAAAAGATCATAGCCCGCACGGATCAAACGATCTAATCCTGCTTCGTCCAAGCCCATTTCAGATAGAAACATTTCAGCTTCTTCTGGTTCCAGCTGGCTGATTTCCTCTTCGATCTGGGCGCTGATCACGACGGCGCCCGCGCCTTGGGCGGCGGCCATTTCTGCAACCTTGGCAGAATGTTCATTGCCCGTAGCGGCAGAGGCTTCGTCAACGTTGCAGACATAGAGAATTTTCTTGGTCGTCAACAACTGCAGCGCTTTCCACGCCTTTGCATCTTCATCATCGACTGCGACGGTTCGCGCAGGTTGACCGTTTTCCAATGCCGCCAAAGCCGCGCGCAGCAAACGGTCCTGTTGGACCGCTTCTTTTTCGCCGCCGCGGATTTTGCGCGACAGGTTTTGCAAACGCTTTTCGATGCTTTCCATATCGGCAATCATCAATTCGGTTTCGATGGTTTCGGCGTCGGCCACGGGGTCAACGCGGCCCTCGACGTGGGTCACATCGCCATCCTCGAAACAGCGCAGGACATGGGCAATGGCGTCCACTTCGCGGATGTTGGCCAAGAATTGGTTTCCCAACCCTTCGCCCTTGGACGCGCCCTTCACAAGGCCCGCGATATCGACAAAGGTCATACGGGTTGGAATGATCTGTTTAGATCCTGCAATCGCGGCCAGTTTATCCAAACGGGGGTCCGGCACCGCAACATCGCCAACATTGGGCTCAATGGTACAAAACGGAAAATTCGCCGCCTGCGCTGCAGCGGTTTTTGTCAACGCGTTGAAAAGGGTCGATTTGCCCACGTTTGGCAAGCCGACGATACCCATTTTAAAGCCCATTGCGGTCTCCTATCCTGTGTTGCGATGCTTCTATGGGCAGAAATTGGTTGTTGCAAGTGCATAGCGTCAGGATTTGGCACGGTTTATACACGGAAAGTCTTGTCTTTCCCGATAAAACAGCCGCCTATGGGAAAAATTGCAATTCTAGGGCCGCCAAATGTCCAGCTTTACCCTCTTTGTCATTCTGTGTGCCGCGGCACTTCATGCCAGCTGGAATGCCGCGGTCAAAGGTGGTGCGGACAAACGTCTGCAAATGGCGGCCGTCACCATCGGGCACATGCCCTTTGCCGCATTGGCGCTGTTCTTTGCACCGCCCCTGGACGTGGCGGCTTGGCCGTTGTTGATCTTGGGGGCCGTGTTTCATTTTGGGTATCAGATCTTTTTGATTGAATCCTACAAATTGGGTGATCTGTCCCAAGTCTATCCCATTGCGCGGGCCTCGGCCCCTGTGATGGCAACGATCTTTGGTGCGCTTGTTTTGGGCGACCGATTGGCCCCGTTTGAATTGATTGGCATCGCGATTATCGCGACGGGTCTGTTGTCAACGGTGGGGTTGAGGATCCAGAACGTGCCACATAAAGCGGCGTTGACAGCTTTGATCACGGGCATGTTTATCGCGTCCTATTCCATGTCCGACGGATACGGTGGCAGGCTTGGCAACAGTCCGATCGCGTTTTACGGATGGCTTTCGTTGATCAACGGCGTTTTGATGGCAATATATCTGCGGTCGACATCACCCGATAGCGTGCCATTGCTTTGGACAAAATCACGCCTGACATTGATCGGTGGCGGCTTTGCATCCTTTTGCGCCTATAGCTTGGTGATGTGGGCCTTTACCCAAGCGCCTATTCCCGTCGTAATGGCGATCCGCGAAAGTTCAATTTTAATTGCCTTTGGCATCGGCGTCGTGTTTTTGGGCGAAAAACTGACCCGCGCCAAATTGATCGGCACTATGGTCACAATTATTGGCATCATCACCTTGCGGTCAGGCGGATAATCGGCCATTGATTTTTCGACCCAAAACAGGCAGATGAGACAAAACATTCAAGGGACCACCGCATGACACGTATTGATGACACATTCGCACGGCTAAAATCACAAAACAAAAAAGCTTTTGTTGCCTATGTAATGGCGGGGGATCCCAATTACGACACGTCGCTTGAACTGGTCAAAGGCATGCCTTCAGCTGGTGTTGATATCATTGAATTGGGCCTGCCTTTTACAGACCCAATGGCAGATGGCCCCACCATTCAGCTGGCCGGTCAGCGCGCGCTAGAAGCGGGCATGACATTGGAAAAGACATTGGATTTGGCGCGTGAATTCCGCAAAACTGACACCACGACACCAATCGTGATGATGGGATATTACAACCCAATCTTTAGCCGCGGAGTGGATAAGTTTTTGGTTGATGCCAAAGACGCAGGCATCGACGGGTTGATCGTTGTGGACCTGCCGCCAGAAGAGGATGACGAATTGTGCATCCCTGCGCAAAAAGCAGGCTTGAATTTCATCCGCTTGGCAACGCCAACAACTGATGACAAACGTCTGCCAAAGGTTTTGCAAAATACGTCTGGTTTTGTGTATTACGTGTCGATCACGGGGATCACCGGTGCCGCCGCGGCACAGGCCACCGACGTGGGGCCAGAAGTTGCGCGTATCAAATCGCAAACCGATTTGCCAATTATCGTGGGTTTTGGCGTCCGTACACCCGAAACCGCAAAAGAAATCGCATCTGTAGCCGACGGCACCGTTGTTGGATCAGCCATCGTCGGCGAATTGGCATCAGGTAAATCCGTGGCCGAGGTATTGGCTTTTGTCAAATCTCTCGCAGATGGTGCACACGCGGCTTAGCAACATCGCACGCAAAAAACATGACCCCGCTTTCGCAGGCGGGGTTTTTATTGGTTATGAGCATTTTCATTAAGTCCATTCAGCCAAGGATAATTGGTTGCAAATTTCATAAAATTGGTAAATAAATATCACCAGTTTTAAGGATT
>RFZH01000232.1 GCA_009920815.1 Paracoccaceae bacterium | reverse complement strand
CATAGCACGAAATACGATGCCTCTTCGCCGGTCATGAATTCTTCGATCACGACCTCGGCGCCTGCACCCCCAAACGAACCGCCGAACATGTCGTCGATCGCATCCAAGGCGGTGTCCAGATCCATCGCAACGATCACACCTTTTCCTGCGGCCAAACCGTCGGCTTTGACCACGATCGGTGCGCCTTGGGTACGGATATAGTCTTTGGCCGCATCCGCATTGTCAAAGCGGGCATATCCAGCGGTGGGCGCACCTGCGATGTCACAGATTTCTTTGGTAAAGCCTTTGGAGGCTTCCAACCGTGCCGCTTCTTTAGACGGGCCAAAGGTCAAGAAACCGGCCACGCGCAAATCATCGGCCACACCTGCGGCCAAGGGGGCCTCAGGCCCGACGATGACAAAATCAATTGCATTATCGGTGGCAAATGAAATCACTGCCGCGCCATCTTCGGGGCTGAGATCAGCGCATTCCGCGATGGCCGCAATCCCCGCGTTGCCCGGCGCCACAATCAAGCGATCGCATTTAGGATTTTGTTTGACGGCCCATGCCAATGCATGTTCACGCCCGCCGCTGCCCAAAATCAGAATATTCATTGCGGCAAATGAACCTGAATATTCCGTATCGGAAATTTCTGGGGCCATTAAGCGCGTGATCGAGGGCGAATTTTCCCATGTGCGCATTCGTGGCGAATTGGGGCGGGTGTCGTTTCCGCGATCTGGTCATGTCTATTTGGACCTCAAGGATGACAAATCCGTCATTTCCGCCGTGATCTGGAAAGGGGTGATGTCGCGTTTGACCGTCCGCCCCGAAGAAGGGTTAGAGGTCGTTGCCACGGGACGCATCACGACATTCGGGGGCCAATCGAAATATCAATTGGTGATCGAGGATATGAAACCCGCCGGCATGGGTGCCTTGATGGCGATGTTGGAAAAACGCAAGGCGATGTTACAAGCCGAAGGGTTGTTTGATCCCGCCCGCAAACGCCCCTTGCCATACCTGCCCGAAATTATCGGTGTTGTGACCTCGCCATCGGGTGCCGTCATCCGCGATATCTTGCATCGCTTGCGCGATCGGTTCCCGCGCAAAGTGTTGATCTGGCCCGTCGCCGTCCAAGGCGAAAAATGCGCCGCCGAAGTGGCCCGCGCGATCCAAGGGTTCAACGCAATGACGCCGGGGGGCGCGTTGCCGCGACCCGATGTGTTGATCGTGGCGCGGGGCGGCGGTTCGATCGAAGATTTGTGGGGCTTCAACGAAGAAATCGTGGCCCGCGCCGCGGCGGCATCGGACATCCCGTTGATTTCCGCGGTTGGCCATGAAACCGATACAACGCTGATTGACTATGTGTCTGATCAACGGGCCCCTACGCCCACCGCCGCCGCCGAAATGGCGGTGCCCGTGCGTCACGAATTATTGGCATGGGTCGAAGGCCAGGGCGCGCGGCTTAGCCAATCGATTAGCCAAACGTTAAACATGCGTGGCCAACGCTTGCGCGATATGGCGCGCGCCTTGCCGCGTGTTGAAACGCTTTTGGACAGTCCACGTCAAAAGCTTGATTATATTGGGGATCGTTTGCCTGCAGGACTGACGCGATTGGTTCAACTCAAACGCGTGGGTTTGTCAGAGAAAAGCGGATCTTTACGCCCTGCGACGCTGCGTGCGCGCCTGACAAGCGAAGGACGTCGTTTAACGGATTTGGGGACGCGTTTGGACCCCGCGTTGCGGCGCAATTTTCAATCGCGTCAAGACAGGTTAGGTCAGGTTTCGGTGCGGTTGCGGGTGGATCCAATCGCCCGTGATGTCGCGCAAAAGCGCAAAGATTTGAATGATTTGGCGCGCCGCCTGTCCGGTGTCGGGGGGCAACAGATTAAGGCGTTGACCGATCAATTGTCTGCCTTGGATCGTTTGCGCGAAACATTAGGGTACATGGAAACTTTGAAACGCGGATATGCGGTTGTGCGATCTGAGGGCAGCGTGATTACCACCGCCGATGCCGCCAAATCCGCGCCGGTATTGGAAATCGAATTCCACGATGGACGCATGACCGCTGGTGGATCTGCGACACCCAAGAAGACAGCATCGCCTAAACTGCCACCCGAACAGGGATCACTATTTTAATTTACGCGCCAACCTCTGGACCAGCGCAGGCCAAAGGTTCGGGGCTAGGTTTCATTTCGATTGGCACACGCGGTTGTGTTGGATCAAAGAAATAGGCAAAAATTTTGTCACCCTCACGTTCAAAATCCCAACATTGTGGTGGTGTTTGTGCATTTTCGCCCCAGTCGTTGTAATTAAAACAAATTTTGCCTTGCCATTCATAGTAATCACCAAAAAGGCATCGCCCACGATCATCTATCCACTCGACACGGTTATTCGGCCAATATCTTTCAATTCCGTATGCGACGCCGTCAGCATAAAAATCAAAGGTTTTGCCAGTGGTCAGTTCAGAGAATTCAACAATTGACATTTGTTCCCCCGCGCCAAGTGGCTGGGCAAGAACGCCAATGATAAGGCCTAGACATATGGTTTGGGTTCTGAGCATAATTTAAAAATAGAAGGAATTATTTTTGAAAGCCATAACTTTATGTCGGATGTTTTAATTGCGACGATCGCAATCATTTTCGCCACTGTTTACTGTTTCAACTGTATTAAAAATCCACAAAGCGCATGGCGCAGTTTCATGAAAACAATACCTGTTGGTGTATTGGGGTTCGGGGCGATTTGGTACGGATCACCTTGGTTATTGGTCTTTGGATTGATCGCCTCTGCCATTGGTGATTTTGCGTTGTCACGATCAGGTCAGCGCGCTTTTTTAACAGGTCTGGTTGCCTTTGCCGTCGCGCATGTGTTTTATGTTGCGTTGTTTTGGCAAGGTTGGTCTTATATTTCACTTATCCCGCTTGGTTTATTGGTCGCATATGGGATGAGCTGTGAATTTTGGCTGATACCGCACACTGGGTCCTTGAAATGGGCGGTGCGCGGGTATGTGGTTTGCATTGTTGCCATGGCAGCAACTGCCGCCGGTACGGGGCATCCGCTGGCAATTCTGGGTGCGGTTTTGTTCGTAGTATCTGATAGCTTGCTGGGCAGGGGGCTGTTTCGGTTAGACACTGCGCATCCTGGCTATCTGCGCAATTCATCCAGTGTTTGGATCACATATATTGCCGCACAGGTATTGATTTTCTTGGCCTTTGCTTGAATGGTGCGAAAGGCTTTTATTCTTACGCAATAAGGATTAAGTGACATCGTAAGACTAAAGCGGAGCAGGTTATGGCGTTTTTCAAAAAGCTTAAGGAAAAATTGTTCAAGTCCTCGTCAAAATTGGACGAAGGATTAGATGCAATCATCGAAGATGGTGGTGT
>RFZH01000231.1 GCA_009920815.1 Paracoccaceae bacterium | reverse complement strand
CAACCGCGTCGATGTCATTGCCATCCACGGTTTGCACATGCCACCCAAAGGCCGCCCACTTTGCCCCAATATCATCATCGCACAGTGCATCTGTCGTTTTGCCATCTGCTTGTTGGTCGTTGAAATCAACGATGGCGATCAGGTTGTCCAATTTGTGTTGCACGGCGGACATCACCGCCTCCCACGTGGACCCTTCGCCCAATTCGCCGTCTGACATCAGGTTATAGACAAAGGCGGGGTTGGATTTGCGTTTCAACCCCATGGCCATGCCAACAGCGATGCCCAATCCCTGCCCCAATGATCCACCGGTGATTTCCATCCCTGGGGTATAGGACGCCATGCCCGACATCGGCATGCGGCTGTCATCCATGCCATAGGTATCAATTTCGCTATCTGGCAATATGCCAGCCTCGATCAAGGCCGCATAAAGCGCAATGGCGTAATGCCCGATCGACAAACAAAACCGATCACGCCCGTCCCATTCGGGATCATCCGCGCGATAGGTCATAGCGTGGAAATAGGACACCGCCAAAACGTCCGCAATGCCAAGCGCCTGACCAATATAGCCTTGGCCCTGCACTTCGCCCATCAATAATGACGTGCGACGAATGTGCCACGCCCGCCTGCGTAACGAAACGTTGTCGCGTCGACTTGGTGTCGCGTCTTGCGTCATGGCAACTTCCTTTGGTACGGTTTCATGTTTGTTTAGTGTGCTAAATTTGCAAATGATTACACAAGCGCCGAATGTTAAGCATTGCTTTAGATTTTCTAAAGCTGTCATATCATCCTTGGGCAATATCAAAATATTAGGCCTCGACAAGGTGTAACATTTGGTATACCAAATTTAGATAAAATCTCGCATGCAAGGATACAACCTGTGCAGCACAAGACGGAGAGTATGAATGTCGGATCAAAATCTGCCCGACAAAATTGCGCATAAAATTCGCCGTGACATTCTGTTGGGACATCTCCCGCCAGGCACAGCGATAAAAGAACGCGATAACGCAAATGACATGGGCGTAAGCCGGACCCCGATGCGCGAAGCGATCCGTAAACTCGCCGATGAAGGTTTGGTTATATTACGCCCGTCGCGCAGCCCGGTCGTGGCAAACCCATCCGTGAAAGAGGCCGAAGACGCGGCCCGCGTGTTGATGACGTTAGAACTATATTCTGCGGATTTGGCCTGTGATTTTGCAACAGATGACGAAATCGCGAATATCACCACAATTCAACAACGCATGCATGATCAATATGATGATCTTGACGCAATTGACCGCTTTGAAATCGATATGGAATTTCATCGCGCAATCGCACTTGCGTCACATAATGATGCGCTTGCGAAAACGCATAAGGAATATCTAGATCGGCTCTGGCGTGTTCGATTTTTATCAGCGCGCACGCTGAAAACCAAATCGCGCGTATTACGCCAGCACAAAAACATTTGTCAGCTGCTTTTGCAAAGGGACAAACGCGGCGTACGCAAAGAATTACAAAGTCATCTGACACACTTTGTCAATAATATTGTCCGCCATCTTTCCGAAGAACAGAAAGATCAATAAAACAAACGATATCAAACATATAGGATGAAAAATGAAACTACTCCGTTATGGGAACAAAGGTGCCGAAAAACCAGGTATTTTGGATGCAGACGGTAACGTTCGCGATCTAAGTGCGCATGTGGGTGATTTTGCGGGTGCCACTGTATCGCACAAGTCGCTTGATGCATTGCGCAGTATTGATATCGCCACGCTGCCACGCGTTGAAAATCCTGGCCGCATTGGGGCATGTTTAGCAAGTGTGCCGAACTTTTTCTGTGTTGGGCTGAACTATGCAAAACATGCCGAAGAAACGGGTGCGACACCGCCAAAAGAACCTATCCTTTTTTCAAAGGCAACCTCTGCCCTTTCAGGGCCGTTTGATCCCGTGATCATTCCAAAAGGATCAGAAAAAGCCGACTGGGAAGTTGAATTGGGCGTGATCATCGGCAAGACGTGTTCATATGTCTCAGTTGAGGACGCCTTAAGCTATGTCGCGGGCTATTGCACGATCAACGACGTGTCAGAACGCGAATTCCAAATCGAACGTGGCGGTCAATGGATAAAGGGTAAATCCGCCCCTACATTTGGCCCCATCGGCCCCTATCTGGTGACGGCAGACGAAGTGGCAGATCCACAGAACCTGCGTGTGACACTCAAGTTGAACGGTGAGACGGTGCAAGATTCGAATACCAATGACATGATTTTTACTGTTGCAGAAATCATCAGCCACATGTCGCAGTTCATGCAGCTTGAGCCAGGCGACATCATTGCGACAGGAACACCATCGGGGGTAGGCATGGGCATGAAACCACAGCGTTTCCTAAAACCAGGCGACACAATGGAAATCGAAGTCGAAGGCTTAGGCACACAATTCCAAGAGGCGCAGGCCTATGTCGGATAAACCGCATCTGATCCAAGTCGGCAATGTGAATGAACGCATGACCGAACGCTTAAACGCAGAGTTTGTTGTTCACAAATGGTTTGATGTCGCGGACAAGGACGCGCTGATCGCGGAAATTGGTGATCAGGTGGTCGCTATTTCCACCGACGGACATTGGGGCGTTCCGGATAACTTGTTTGATCGCCTGCCCAACCTCAAAGTTGTGTCCAGCTATGGCGTTGGCTATGACGGCATAGATACGGATGCGGCGGTCAGAAACAAGGTCTTGGTCGCGCATACGCCAAATGTCCTAAATGACGAGGTCGCGGACACTGCGATCATGCTGTGGCTCGCGGTAAGCAGGGGATTGGTTCGTGCCGACGCTTGGGCCCGCTCTGGCACTTGGGAAACAGCAGGCGCATTCGAACTTACGCGTTCGGTGCAAAAACGTACTGTCGGCATATTGGGCATGGGGCGTATTGGCGAAACAATCGCCAAACGCGTGGCTGCGTTTGATGCAAAGATCGTATACCACTCGCGTTCGGCAAAGCCAGTCGATTACACCTATTACGACGACCTGGTCGCTATGGCGCGAGATTGCGATGTGCTGATGGTCATCACACCAGGGGGTGCCGCAACCAAACATCTTGTGAACCAAGAGGTGATGGATGCCCTGGGGCCCAACGGCATTTTGATCAATGTCGCGCGTGGATCAGTGGTCGACGAAGCGGCACTGATTACCGCGTTGCAATCAGGCAGCTTGGGTGCCGCAGGCCTTGATGTTTTTGAAGCGGAACCCAAAATACCTCAGGCGCTAAAAGAAATGTCAAATGTCGTCCTCCTCCCCCATGTGGGCAGTGCGACGGTGGAAACACGACGCGCCATGGGTGATTTGACCTGCGATAACCTTTCGCAGTTTTTGAAAAACGGTACTGTTCTGAC
>RFZH01000024.1 GCA_009920815.1 Paracoccaceae bacterium | reverse complement strand
GGCGGCGTGTTTTTTGTTGAAGACTGCACAAAACTGGGACCCAATTCCCGATCCGAACATTGCTGATCGCGTCGTCGGAGTTCAAGGTACCTACTGGGGTGAATTCACGACCGATGATGCGCAGTTCGAACCGATGATTGCGCCGCGTATATTAGGTTTGGCAACGGTGGCATGGGCGGCACCTGATCAGCGCGCAACCTGTGATGTGACCGCGTTAGCTCAGGCATACGCCCCCGTGTTTAATGCGTTAAATTGGACGCCCCACAAAAACCCTTGAACCCTTTAAAAAGGGCTTGCAAAGGCGGGGGCCTTTTGGTCTTTGCTAAAGACGTTTTGGAACAAAGGCCCCACTATGTCATCACAAATTTTTCGTATCATCGCTTCAGAAATTAACGCCTCGGCTGACCAAGTTCGTGCGGCGGTTACATTGTTGGACGAGGGATCGACCGTTCCGTTTATCGCGCGCTACCGAAAAGAAGTGACAGGCGGTTTAGACGATGCGCAGCTGCGCGATTTGTCTGAACGATTGACCTATCTGCGAGAGTTTGAAGCCCGTCGCGAGACGATCATTAAGTCAATTACAGAACAGGGAAATATGTCTGATGAGTTGGGTCAAAAACTGGCGCAGGCGGTAACAAAATCTGAATTAGAAGACATCTATTTGCCGTATAAGCCAAAGCGCCGAACAAAAGCGATGATTGCGCGCGAGAATGGGTTAGAACCGTTGGCACGCAAGTTGTTGGAAAACCGAACGCTTGATCCAGAGGTGGCGGCACAAGAGCATTTAAATGCTGAAGTCCCCGATGTTAAATCGGCGCTAAATGGCGCGCGCGATATTTTGACCGAAGAGCTATCCGAGAATGCGGATCTGTTGGCGCGCCTTAGAACCCATATGCGGGACAATGCACAGATTGTGTCCAAGGTGATCGACGGCCAACAAGCTGCTGGGCAAAAGTTTTCCGATTACTTTGATCATCAAGAAGCGTTTTCAAAGGCTGCGGGACATCGCGCGCTGGCTATGTTCCGGGGTCGAAACGAAGGAACCTTGTCGGTCGAATTACAAGTTGATGCTGATGCGCCGCGTGGGACGTCCCGCGCAGAGGAACTAACATTATATGCATTGGCTGGAACCGTTGGCGTAACAAAGGCGGACCAATGGCTGCGTACGGTGGCCACATGGGCTTGGCGGGTTAAGCTGTCAAATTCGATTTCAATCGATCTGCTGGTCGAGCTGCGTGAAAAGGCCGAAGAAGAGGCGATCACAGTGTTTGGTCGCAATTTGAAAGATCTGTTGTTGGCGGCCCCTGTGGGCAATCGGGCGACCTTGGGTCTTGATCCAGGGATCAGAACCGGTGTCAAAGTCGCTGCGGTTGACAGTACGGGTAAAGTGCTCGAGACGGCGACGATTTATCCGTTCCAACCCAAAATGGATGTGGCGGGATCAATGGCAACATTGGGGGCGTTGATCCTGCGTCATAACGTTGATTTGATTGCAATCGGCAACGGTACGGCAAGTCGAGAGACTGAAAAATTAGTGACAGATTTATTGGCGCAAATTCCCGCGCAAGGTAAAAAACCCACCAAAGTTGTGGTGTCGGAGGCCGGCGCATCGGTCTATTCTGCATCCGCGCTCGCGTCTCAAGAATTGCCAGATCTTGACGTTTCGCTGCGCGGTGCCGTGTCTATTGCGCGCCGTTTGCAAGACCCTTTGGCCGAGCTGGTCAAGATCGAACCAAAATCAATTGGGGTCGGGCAATATCAACATGACGTCGATCAATCGAAATTAAGCCGTCGTTTGGATGCGGTTGTCGAAGATGCTGTGAACGCTGTGGGCGTGACCCTAAACACCGCGTCAGCACCGTTATTGGCGCGTGTGGCAGGTATCGGACCGAACCTCGCGGAAACCATCGTTGCGCATCGCGAGGTGCATGGCGCATTTCAAACGCGAAATGATTTGTTAAAAGTGTCCAGGCTTGGTCCAAAGGTGTTTGAACAATGCGCAGGGTTTTTGCGTATCCCAAATGGAACCGAACCTTTGGATAGCTCGGCGGTTCACCCCGAAGCCTATGCGATTGCACGAAAAATTGTGTCTGATTGTGGCGGTGATCTGCGGAGCATTCAGTCAAACCCCAAAAGCCTAGCTAATATTGAACCAAGGCAATATGTGACCGCCGATTTTGGTTTACCAACGATCAAAGATATTCTGTCCGAATTGGAAAAGCCCGGCCTAGATCCACGACCTGAGTTCAAAACGGCAACATTTGCCGAAGGCGTCAATGAAATGACTGATCTGAAAGTTGGAATGTCCTTAGAGGGAACCGTAACCAATGTTGCGGCCTTTGGTGCGTTTGTCGATATTGGCGTTCATCAAGATGGTCTGGTCCATGTGTCACAATTGGCAGATCGGTTCATCAAAGACCCACATGAGGTTGTCAAAGCCGGTGACATCGTGCGGGTGCGCGTAACAGAAGTGGACGTATCACGTAAACGTATTGGTCTCAGCATGCGAAAAGATGGGGGTGCACCAGATCGTCCGACAGAGCGCAAGCCGCCGCAAACACAGCACAAAGCGCGTGTGCAAAGCGTGCCCAAGTCTGCATCACGATCCAACCGCGGCAGTTTTGGTGATTTGTTGCAATCAGCAATGAAAAAAAATTGACCGTCACCCAATCAGGTCGGCGGCCAATGCATTGATAACGCGTTGATATACATCGCGCTTAAATGGTACGATGTTGTCAACCAATGCATTGATTGGCAGCCATTGCCATTCGGAAAATTCTTGATGTTCGGTTGCGATATTGATGTCGCCGTCATTTCCTAAAAACCGCAATCGATACCATTTTTGCGCTTGGCCACGATACTTGCCGCCCCAAAATTTCGGGATGATGTCATGGGGTAGGTCGTAAGGGATCCAATCATCGCTGATCTTTTCAATCCTGACCAAACTGCGGTGAACCCCTGTTTCCTCTTCCAGTTCACGCAACGCAGCCTCGGTTGGATCTTCGCCTTGGTCAATTCCGCCCTGTGGCATTTGCCACGCAGAACTTGCATTGTCCAAGCGTTTGCCGACAAAGGCCATGTTGTCGGCATTCAAGAGCATGATGCCGACATTTTGTCGATAAGGAAGAGCAGCGATCTGCGCGGGGGTCATTTGTTATGCTCGATCGCTGACAAACCTTTCAGAATATCAATCGCATATGCCAATTGATAATCTTCGTCCCGCAATTTGGCCGAGGCTTCTGCCTTTGCCCGGTCCTCTTCGATTTGACGAACTTCGTCTTCGCTTAGGCTATCGTTGGACAAAGACCCGCGTAAATCCGCTTCGGATCTGATGCCGCGTGTTTCGTCTTCGGCTTGGGTTGTCGTAACACGACGGGGCTGTTTTACGATGATGTCAGGCGACACACCAAGATTTTGGATAGAACGACCAGAGGGCGTGTAATACCGCGCGGTCGTCAGGCGCATCGCGCCATCACCGCGCAGAGGCATGATTGTTTGCACAGATCCTTTGCCAAAGCTCTTGGTGCCAACGATAATCGCACGCCGATGGTCCTTAAGGGCCCCTGCGACGATTTCAGAGGCTGATGCAGAGCCACCATTGATTAAAACCACTATTGGCTTGCCATCAATCAAATCACCAGGTGTCGCGTTATAACGATCACCATCTTCTGGATTGCGGCCACGGGTTGAAACGATTTCACCCTTTTCCAAGAACGCATCCGATACGCGGATGGCCTGTGTTAGTAAGCCGCCTGGATTGTTGCGCAGGTCCAAAACAACGCCGTTAATGTTGTCCATACCGCCGGCTGCCTCGACCTCTTTGGCCAATCCATCAGCAAGGTTATCATAGGTGTTGTCGTTGAATGTCGTGACGCGCAGAACCACGGTTTCGCCTTCGGTGCGGGCACGTGCTGCGGTTAGTTTGATTATGTCACGAATGATCGAGACATCGAATGGCTCGGGTTCACCTTCGCGAACAACGGTGATGATGATTTCTGATCCAACCTGGCCGCGCATGCGTTCAACGGCTTGATCAAGGGTTAGACCGAGTACGCTTTCACCGTTCACATGGGTGATAAAATCGCCAGCTTCCATGCCTGCTGCATCCGCAGGGGTGCCATCAATGGGCGATACAACTTTGACAAAGCCTTCTTCTTGGGTCACTTCGATGCCCAAGCCGCCAAATTCACCGCGTGTCTGGGTGCGCATATCGGCAGCATCGTCAGGCGAGAGATAGCTGGAGTGTGGATCCAACGATGTTAGCATGCCATTAATCGCCGCTTCAATCAGTGCCTTTGGTTCGACCTCTTCAACGTATTCGGCGCGGATGCGATCAAAAATATCACCAAATAAATCAAGCTGTTGATAAATGTCTTGCTTATTGTCATCGCTCGCAGCCAGAACAGGCCCCGCGATCTGAGTGGCGGTCAAAACGCCCAAAATGCATCCAAAGCCTGCTGCTAGAAGAGCTTTTTTCATTTTCTATCCCTCTATTGTTCGGAACCAGATTAAAGGATCTTGTGGCTCTTTGTCTTGTCTGACTTCAATATAAAGCGTTTCTGTGCGAACTGCACCAGCCCCTTTATCAGATTGTTCTAAAATAGTTTCAATTGTTTGTGAATTTCCACCCATCATGCCAATCGGGCTGCCCGCTGGAACCACTTGCCCGATTTCGCCAAACGCTTGGTCTAGGCCAGCAAAAACAAACAGCGTTCCGTTTTGCGGTTCTATGATGGTCACCAAGCCATAGTCCAACAAAGGACCCAAATAGCGAAGGGTTGCGGCGGTGGGTGTAGTAACGATCGCTTGTTGGGATGTGGCGACGATAATTCCGGGTCTGCGAATACCTGCGGCGTCGGCCTCGTTAAAATAACGAATGACCCGTCCCGAAACCGGAAGTGGCAATGTTCCTATTCGGTCATCAATCTTGGGCAGGCTGCTGTTTACCATATTCACGGCAATCATATCCAAACCATCAGCAAAGATATCCAGCGTGTCAGACGCCGCAATTAAAATGGCTGTCTTTGACGGGTCTTCAACAAAACGTCGCGGCAAATCTGTACGATCTGAAATCGCGCGGCTCAGGTCTGTGCGTGCCGTTTGTAGCGAGCGCAAACCGGTTTCAAGATCGCCCACAACCTGTTGCTGTAGCTCTGAAAGATACGACAATTCATTCAAATCAGCTTTTAGAACTGCGACCTTTTTTTGCAACGCAGGCAAAATATCAGCAACAAGCATTGATGAACGCGCGGTTGTTAAAGGTCCGTCTGGATGCAGGATTTGTGCCTGCACCGGCGTCTGGTCCATGGTCAGAAGTACGCCCAATAATTGCGAATAGGCGATTTCCTCTTGGTCTAAACGTTCTTGTATCGCGCGCCGCTGCAGGGCTATGGCGCGCAGCCCGTCGCGCATCACTGACAAGCCTTGTTCAAAGCTGGAAATCGTTTGGGTCAAAGCTTTGACGCGATTTTTGGCTGATTTGCTGCGCTCCAACGCGCTGCGGGCCTCTTGAACCTGTGCCGCAGCGGCGCGGGCTTGTGCGGCTAAATCCTCTTGGGCCATGCTCGGGTGTGCAAAGAATGCCACGCACATTGCTGCGCACGCTATGCGCAAGGGACCTATCATGTGATGATCAGACTTTCGCCTGTCATTTCCGCAGGTTTTGTCAGCCCCATCAATTCCAAGATTGTCGGCGCCAAATCCGCCAAGCGTCCTCCGTCGCGCAAGCGCGCGCCTTTTGGTCCCCCGTATAGGGCGACGGGAACCAGATTCAACGTGTGGGCAGTATGTGGGCCGCCTGTTTCGGGGTCGACCATGGTTTCGCAATTGCCATGATCGGCAGTAATAATCATCGTACCGCCAACGTGATCGAGCGCAGCGATCACCTGGCCAATGCCGGCATCTACTGCTTCACAGGCCTTCATCGCGGCGGATAAATCACCTGTATGACCGACCATATCGGGGTTCGCGTAATTGGTCACAATAAGGTCATAGCCTTTATGGATCGCGTCGACAAATTTCGCGGTAACTTCGGGCGCAGACATTTCAGGTTGAAGATCATATGTCGCCACCTTGGGAGACTGCGGCATAGAGCGGTCTTCACCGATTTCGGGCTCTTCTTTGCCGCCGTTCAAGAAAAATGTCACATGGGGATATTTTTCAGTTTCGGCAAGTCTGAACTGGGTTTTGCCTTGCTTGGCAACCCATTCCCCCAGTGTATTTACGATCTTATTTTTGGGGTAACAGGTTTGAAAATACGCGTTATGTGCGTCAGAATACTCGACCATTCCCAACAAAGTGGCCCAATTGGGGCGGTCACCTGTTGTGAATTCGGAAAATGCAGGCTCTCCTACCGCACGCAGAATTTCACGGGCACGGTCAGCACGGAAATTCAAACAGAAAAATCCATCGCCATCTGTCGCCCCTTTGTACGAACCAATCACCGTCGCAGGAATAAATTCATCAGTCTTTCCTGAGGTATAGGATTGATCAATGGCTTCTTTCGCGGTCTTTGCCGACGTAGCGGATCGACCATGCACCATCGCGTCGAAAGCCGTTGAAACGCGTTCCCAGCGATTGTCACGGTCCATTGCGTAATAGCGACCTGTGACGGTGCCTATCGTCACACCTTTTGGCAGACGTGCCATCAAGACATCCAGATATCCCAGCGCAGAGGATGGCGCAACATCGCGACCATCTGTGATTGCATGCAACACTGCGGGAATGCCCGATTGCGACAGTGCAGTCAGCGCTGCCAGAATATGTTCTATGTGGCCGTGCACACCCCCGTCAGACAAAACCCCCATGACATGCGCCGTACCGCCCGTAATTTGGAGCGCTTTTATATAGTTGGTGAGCGCCGCGTTTTCATAAAATGACCCGTCTTCGATAGCCAGATCAATTTGACCCAAGTCCATCGCAACAACACGCCCTGCACCAATATTGGTATGCCCAACCTCAGAATTACCCATCTGTCCCGTTGGTAGACCAACGTCGCGCCCGTGAGTGATAAGCGTCGCGTTGGGGCAGGTCGCCATTATGCGATCAAAGTTCGGCGTCTGCGCCAAAGCGGGTGCGTTTGCGCCCGTTTCATCACGTTTGCCCCAACCATCTAAGATACATAATACAACGGGTTTTGGTGTCATGTTTTCCTGCCAGTTCAACTTGTTGTCTTTTTAGGTCGAATTGCGAACAATCTCAAGCGCCGCGCAGAGTGTTATGGTGCGAAATGAGCGATTTTAGAAGGATGATGGCGGCTTTACGCGCGATGATACGGGCCGTTGCCCAGGATCGTTGCTGCGCGGTACAGTTGCTCTGACAACATGACACGCACCAACATATGCGGCCACACCATTTGGCCGAAAGAAATTGAAAAATCTGCTTTTGCGCGCAGGCTAGGGTCAATGCCGTCCGCTCCGCCGATGATAAAACTACAGTCAGGCGCGCCATTATCGCGCCAACGGGCCAATTGATCGGCGAATTCGGGTGAACTGACTGTACGCCCGCGTTCGTCCATGGTCACGATCAATGAACCTTTGGGAATTGCACGTTCCAAGAGCTCGGCTTCGGCGGACATGCCGATGTTCTTTTTATCTTCAACTTCGATAAACGAAATCGGGCCTAGCCCCATGGACCGACCCGTTTTGTCAAAACGATCACAATAATCCTGGATCAAAGCTAATTCAGGACCGCGCCGCAGGCGGCCCACTGCACATATCGTGATACGCATATCAGCTTAGTTGGTGCCTTGGGGCATCCACATTTTTTCAAGCTGATAGAATTCGCGCACTTCTGGGCGAAAGATATGAACGATAACGTCGCCGGTATCAATCAAAACCCAATCACCTGTTTCTTTGCCTTCGACTTTACAAAGCCGATTGAAATCCTGCTTTAAGCGATCCATGAGCTTTTCGGACATCGCCGCGACCTGACGGGACGACCGGCCAGAAGCGATCACCATATAGTCGCCAATCGAAGTTTTGCCGCGCAAATCAATTTGCACGATTTCTTCGGCTTTATCGCTTTCAAGTGAATTTAGGATATGTGACAACAGCTCATCGCTTGTTATCTTGTTATGTTCTGCGCCCGCAGGCGAAGGTGCGTCTGCGGCCTCAACCGCGCCAAGACTTGGTGTCAGGACTCTGCCCTCCTTATTGCACGCTGAAAACCCCCAGCGCTGGGATGTTACTATAATATCAGAGGATCCCATATTTCTCAACGATGGATGAGTCAATCCTCATGATGTGTGACATCTGGTTGCTGATTCAAGATTCTGATCTCTTGCTGGGGGAATGGGATCGAGATGTTATGATCCTGGAACGCGTCCCACAGGGCAAGATATACATCACCCTTGATATTGGTCAGACCGCCAATCGGATCCTTGATCCAAAACCGCAAAACATAATCGACCGAGCTATTGCCGAAATTGATGATGTGGCACACGGGCTTGCGATCTTGTAAAACCCGATTGACCGACAGGGCCGCGTCAATCGCGATTTGGCGCACCGCATGCGGGTCGTCGTGATAGGCGGTGCCAAAATGTAGATCCAATCGGACAAAGTCGTTGGAATGGGACCAGTTGACCACCTGACCCGTGATCAAATCTTCGTTCGGGATCAGGTATTCTTTGCCGTCGCGTGTGACGACGGACACATAACGCGCGCCCAAAGCTTCGATCCAACCGAATGTGTCGCCAAGGCTGATGACGTCGCCCGGTTTGATCGATTTGTCCAACAAAATAATGATGCCCGACACAAGGTTTGACACAACCTTTTGCAAACCAAACCCCAAACCAACACCGATGGCCCCCGACAAAACCGCCAAACCGGTCAAATCAAAGCCGACCGTTTTCAAGCCGATGAAAAACGCCGCACCATATAAAACCATCTGGATAAACTTGATGGCCAAAACCTGCATGGACGGTGATATATCTTTGTTTTCCTTGATCCGTTTGCTGCCGCCTTGGGACAAAAACTTGGCCCCGACAAAAAGGGCCGTCAGGGTCAGAAACGCTTGGACCACCAACCAAATCGACACGCGCACGTCGCCGATTTCGACCGCTGCACTGTCCAATAAATCAACCGTTTCGGACGAGATATTGAGGATCGCCAACGTCACCCAAGCCCAACCGACATAGCGGATCAAGGACCGGGTAAAACCGTTTGAAATCAAACGGGTCATGACGGTGATCACCACCCAACCCAAGCTGAGTTTTGCCGCGACGCCGATCATATAAGACCGGCTGGGCCACGTGAGTTCGCGCATGATCAGGACGCAGGCCCAGCTGAGCAGGACAAAGAAAATCAGCGGCAAGCGTTTATGCAGCGTCACAGCCAAGCGCATCCGCCATTTTGGCCAGCCTTCGCGGGTGCGCATCCAATCATGGATGCGGGGCGAGATGAGCCGAGCAAGCAGCCAAGCAACGCAAAACAGTCCAAGAATAATGGCCAATTGGTAGGCGTTCCAAGGACGCAAAAGCCCGACAAGAAATTCTTGGCCCTGTTCCATCATGCCCAACGCAATGTCTTGGGTGTTGGGCTCGGCCGTGTCTGGTTGTATCTGTGTCTCGGTCATTCGGGGGCCTTGATGCTAATTCACGGAAATATATGCATAATTCAAGACGGTGGCAAAACTGACCCATGCCCAATAGGGCACGAACAGCCATGCGGCCCAACGATCAATCCGCCAGCTTATGACGGTATAGGCGCCGATGGTGATCCACAGGCCGATGATGATGTAAAACGCCCCCCACAGGTCAAACGCACCAAAAAACACGGGCGTCCAAAGGGTGTTCAGGCACATCTGTAATGACCATAGGGCCAGCGCCAACGCCTTGAATTCATTACGTTTCGCTTGTGATATGCGATAGGCGCTGGTTGCGATCATGATGTACAGCGTGGTCCAAACCGGCCCAAACACCCACGCCGGCGGCGCGATGGCGGGTTCGACCCAATTATTCGCGTTCAAATCGCCCACAAACCAAAACGCTGTGCCAGCGGCGACCACGGTGCACGCGTAAAAAACCAGCCAAGTCAGAATTTTCATGACGATGCGCCCCATTATTTCACACCACATTAGACCTGTTTGGGCCAAAGTCAATTTGGTCCAAATCCGCGTATCGGTATCGTGTCGGTATTACGTCGGTAAAACGTCGGTGCCACGCGTGCGCTGTGATAGGGCTGTGTTAACTGTTGTGATTTAATTTTGTGATCTGAGATGTTGAATTATTGTCCGTAAATTGTTAGCATATGGAAAGAAAACGCATATAATATTTCCAAGGAAAGAAATATGACCCTAACAAATTCTACCGCTCAAGATCAAAGCGCCGCATCCGTTGTGGCAAAGGCGGTGTTAAATGCCGCACACCGACTTGGGTTAAGTCAAAAGGATTTGTCCGAGGTTCTGGGTCTAAGTCAGGGTCAAATTAGCAAGCTGAAAACGGGGGATGCGACGTTGACGGGTAAGGCCTTTGACATTGCTGTTTATCTTATTCGGATCTTTCGATCCCTTGATACGATCACCGGCGGTGACGAACAGACGAATAAGGCATGGATGCGCAATGAAAATACAGATCTGGGCATGATCCCGTCACAGGCGATAAAATCGGTCGCGGGCTTGGTCGATACGATGAATTATCTGGATAGCGCACGTGCGCCGTTATAGCGCCTATCGCCACACAATTTGGCGCATGATCGAAGGACAATATCGCCCTGCTACGATGAAGTTGGTTGATAGCCTCTCAGAACAGGCGCTGTTAGAAGATATACTCGAATACTCTAAACCACCCGTTCCAGCCGAATGTCAGCAGTTGGACTACCAATTCAAATCGCCATTTCGGTATGGAAAATATCCGCATTCGTCGCGATTTCGGCGCGCGGGGCGAACGCCTGGGGTTTATTACGGTGCCGAACAATCCATCACGGCGGCGATTGAATTTGCGTGGTCACGGGTTGGATTTTTTCGGGCCTCGCCCAACACCCCATTGCCGCAAAACCCAATCCAACTGTCGGCTATTCTGGCAGACATTGGCAGCGATCACATGATTGATTTGACGTGGCCCGATATAGCGGCGCTGGGTCCGTGGACAGATCCCGACAATTACGAACCCTGCTGTGCGTTGGCCGATCAAATACGCAATGACGGCGGGCAGGTTATTATTTATGCGTCAGTACGCGACCCCAATGCGGGGCGAAATGTGGCGGTGCTGACCTGTGCTGCTTTTCGCCAAGACACGCCCATCGGCTTGCAAACATGGCAGGTCATTTTGCGTCAAGATCGGGTGATTTTGAATAATGAAAGCCTGCGCCAGACCTATGAATATTTGATGGGCGATACGGCGTTTATGGCAGCGGCGGTTTAGTTTGAACCGGAAAGTCATGGTGTCATCAGGCGGCACAAGGTACGCCGCCTGATAAAAGCGTGATCAAAAATTACCGCGTGAATTTCTTGTGCTTCATGCGCTTGGGTTCCGAGGCATCTGGGCCAAGGCGGCGTTTTTTGTCTTCTTCATAGGCGGTGAAATCGCCTTCGAACCATTCGACATGCGCGTCGCCTTCGAATGCCAAGATATGTGTGCAGATGCGGTCAAGAAAGAAACGATCGTGCGAAATCACAACGGCGCAGCCGGCGAAATCGACCAAAGCGTCTTCCAACGCGCGCAGGGTTTCAACGTCCAAATCGTTGGTCGGTTCGTCGAGCAACAGCACGTTGCCGCCCTCTTTCAACAGGCGCGCCATGTGGACGCGGTTGCGTTCACCGCCCGACAATAGCGACATCTTTTTCTGTTGATCGCCCCCTTTGAAGTTGAAGGCCGAACAATAGGCGCGGCTGTTCATTTGCGCGTCACCCAGTTGGATGATTTCGGCGCCGCCGGAAATCGCCTCCCACACGGTTTCGTTGTCCTTTAGATCGTCGCGCGACTGATCGACATACGACAGCTGAACCGTGTCACCATAGCTCACATCGCCCGCGTCAGGTTTTTCCTGACCTGTCAGCATTTTGAACAGGGTTGATTTACCCGCGCCGTTCGGACCGATCACACCCACGATACCGCCGGGGGGCAGGGCAAAGGACAGATTTTCGATCAACAGCTTGTCGCCCATCGCCTTTTGCAGACCTTCAACCTCGATCACCTTGCCGCCCAGACGGGGGCCGTTTGGAATAACGATCTGGGCGCGCGTGATCTTGTCACGTTCGGATTGTCCCGCCAATTCGTTATAGGCGTTGATCCGCGCCTTTTGTTTGGCTTGGCGGGCTTTTTGACCCTGACGCATCCATTCCAATTCGCGTTCCAACGTTTTTTGGCGGGTTTTGTCTTCGCGGGCTTCTTGTTCCAAACGTTTGGCTTTTTGTTCCAGCCAGCTGGAATAATTGCCTTCGTAGGGGATACCGCGACCACGGTCCAATTCCAAAATCCAACCCGTGATGTCGTCAAGGAAATACCGGTCGTGAGTAACGATCAAAATGGTGCCTTTGTAATCAATCAAATGCTGTTGCAGCCACGCGATGGTTTCCGCGTCCAAGTGGTTAGTCGGTTCGTCCAAAAGCAACATGTCAGGCGCTTCTAACAGCAATTTGCACAGCGCGACGCGGCGGCGTTCACCACCCGACAGGTTTGCAGGCGTGGCGTCGTCGGGCGGACAGCGCAGCGCCTCCATCGACACGTCAATCTGGCTGTCCAGATCCCACAGGTTTTCGGCGTCGATCTGGTCTTGCAGCGCGGACATTTCATCGGCGGTCTCATCCGAATAATTCATCGCCAATTCGTTATAGCGATCAAGAACCGCTTTTTTCGCCGCGACGCCCAGCATGACGTTTTCGCGCACGGTCAGGGTTTCGTCCAACTTGGGTTCCTGTGGCAGGTAGCCCACCTTGGCGCCCTCGGCCGCCCATGCTTCGCCTGAAAAATCCTTGTCCAGACCGGCCATGATTTTCATCAGCGTCGATTTACCCGAGCCGTTGACCCCAACGACACCGATTTTCACGCCAGGAAGAAAGGACAGATGGATGTTTTCGAAACATTTCTTACCACCTGGATAGGTCTTAGACACCCCTTGCATGTGGTAAACGTATTGATAGGCTGCCATGGAATGCTCCTGTGAATTTGGTTTTAAGGTGTAATACGGGAACCCGCGACCTGTCGCAACGTTGAATCTGTAATCCCTTGTTCGATGCTGTATGGATCAGCTTCGGACGTAAAGACCTGAAGCGTTTTGATCGACCTGATAATCCCAATGCGTATCGTTGGCCTTCATCGCTGCGTTGACAACCTGTTTCAACGGCAAACGATCCCAGACCTCAGTTGCGATTTTATTCAGATCAAATTGGCTATTGGTAAGAATGTCTAGTAATTTACGTTCGACTGCTGCGTACTGTGGATCACCCGCAAGGTTTGTCCATTCGTTTGGGTCATTGGCAAGGTTGAACAACTGTGGTTCGGTTTCATGGCAGTAATGATATTTCCAATCGCCCAAGCGTACCATAAAGCTGGGGCGCATAATCCCTTCGCCGTGGTATTCAGAAATAATCGGAACAGCATCCAAAGTGCCCCCAATAATGGCGGGTAAAAGCGATCGGCCATCCATTGGTGCAACGGGCGATTGGCCCGCCATGTCCACAAACGTTGGCGCTAAATCGATCAAGGATACCGGCGTATCGATTGTGCGGGCCGCTTGACCGGGCATGTCGACAATCAACGGGATGCGTGCGGACCATTCATAGAGGATTCGTTTTTGGATTAAGCCCTTTTCACCAAGCATTTCGCCATGGTCGGACGTGACGATAACGACTGTTTTGTCCCGCAGCCCTTGTTCATCAAGAACGTCCATCAATTCGCCGATTTTGTCGTCAACGTAATGCGCAAGGGCGGCAAAGCCGCGCCGCATTGCGATCAGGTTTTTGGGGTCACGAATTTCGTTACCTCGCAAATGCAACCCATGCCAGCGACGCAGCGCGTGATCAAAGAACGAATACCTGTCATCCATATCGTCGGGATATTCGGGCAGGGGGATGTCCGTGTCTTTGTACATATCCCAATATTTGCGTGGCACCTTATAGGGGGGGTGTGGATTGGTATAGGATACTGTTAACATCCAAGGTCGATCGCCCGGTGCGTGGCGCAAGTACTCCAATGATCTGAAATGGGTTTCTTCGTCGTATTGCAATTCTTTGGACCACCCTGGTCCAATATTTTTAACGACATATTGCGACACGAAATCAAACGCTTGGTCGTTTGGATTTTCTGGATCCGGCAAGGGATAAGACCATATAAAGCCCGACGGATAGACATCCGTATTCAATCGCCGCTTAAAGCCATGTAATTGATCTGCGCCGATAAAGTGCATCTTGCCAGACAAGACCGTGTCATAGCCCGCATTGGTCAGATAGTGTGCAAAGGTTGGAATAAAGCTGTGATAGGGGTCACCATTATCATAACACCCTGTATTCGACGTATAAAGACCTGTCATAAAGCATGACCGCGCAGGGACACAAATCGGGCTGGGCGTATAGGCATTGGTAAAATTTGCCGATGTCTTGATCAGCTTCGCGATGTTTTCCGTACGCGCGCCCATGCCGCCTAATGCATCCAACATGAAGGGCGTCATTTGATCGGCCATAATGACCAAGATGTTTGGCTGAGTTGATCTTTTCATCGTGCCGTCCTGTGTGACAGTTAATTGCAACGATAGAAAATTGGATGCATTACGAATTCAAGTATCGATCTGTCTGTGGTGGCACAGAAAAATGTCGTTTTTGAAAGCTTTTTAAGGAAAGACAGCAGCCAGCCAATCTGATCATTGGCTGGCGGCTTATTTCATGATTTATTTAAGTGCTTACAAAAACTCGCCGTTCAGACCTGCGTCGATCAGGGCGATGGTTTCGTCGATGCCGTAAAGCGCGATAAAGCCGCCGAAACGGGGGCCTTGGGTTGCGCCCAAGAGGACTTCGTAAAGCGCACCGAACCAATCGCGAAGCGGATCAAACCGGTCACGGCCACAGGCATAAACCACGGATTGCAGCGCTTCGGCGTCCAGACCACCGTCCCATGCCTTTAGCTGATCACGCAGGTCAATCAATGCCTCGCTTTCCAGATCGGTTGCGGCACGGAACATTTTCGTGGGTTTCACAAAGTCGTTGTAATAGCGCACGGCAAAGCCCGCGGCCTGATCCAGTTGCGGATTGGTTTCGGGCGACGCATCCGGCGCATAGCGTTGGATAAAGCCCCACAGTTGGTCTTTGTCATCCGCATTGGCGACTGCGGCCAAGTTCAACAGCATGGAAAACGGCACAACCATATCCGATTGCGGGACGTTATGGCCGTGGATGTGGAACACGGGGTTGTTGATCCGCGCGGCGTCATCTTGGTCCGCATAGGCGCGCAGCTGTTGATGATATTCATCCATCGCCTTGGGGATCACGTCGAAATACATGCGTTTTGCTGTTTTCGGCTTTTGATACATGAAATAGGCCAACGATTCTGTCGACGCATAGGTCAGCCATTCGTCGATGGAAATGCCATTGCCACTGGATTTCGAAATCTTTTGACCTTTGTCGTCCAAGAACAATTCGTATGTGAAATGCTCGGGCGCTTTGTGGCCCAGAATTTCACAAATCCGGTCATAGATCGGCGTGTTCGTCGAATGGTCTTTGCCGTACATTTCGAAATCCACGCCCAAGGCCGCCCAGCGCGCGCCAAAGTCGGGTTTCCATTGCAATTTCACACTACCACCCGTGACGGGCAGGGTCCATTCGCGGCCTGTTTCGTCGTCAAAGGTGATAGTGCCGTCGGCGGCGTTCACCTCTTTCATCGGGACATACAGAACGCGGCCCGTTTCGGGGTGGATCGGCAAAAAGATCGAATAGGTTTGTTGGCGTTCTTCGCGCAGCGATTTCAACATCACCTTCATGATATCGTCATAGCGTTCCGCGGCACGGCGCAACACGGTGTCAAATTGGCCAGAGCCATAAAATTCGGTCGCGGAGTAGAATTCGTATTCAAACCCGAACGTGTCCAAGAACCGACGCAGCATGGCGTTGTTGTGGTGGCCAAAGCTTTCGTATTCGCCGAAGGGATCGGGAACCGATGTCAGTGGTTTTTGCAGATGCTCTTTCAACATCTCTTGGTTCGGGACGTTGCCGGGCACCTTGCGCATGCCGTCCAGATCGTCGGAAAAACAGATCAATTTTGCGGGGATGTCGGAAATTTCACGAAATGCACGCATGATCATTGTGGTGCGGGCCACTTCGCCAAAGGTGCCGATATGGGGCAGGCCGGATGGGCCGTAGCCTGTTTCAAACAGAACATATCCCTTTTCGGGCGGTGCCTTTTCATAGCGTTTCAATACGCGACGTGCTTCTTCAAAGGGCCAAGCTTTTGAGCTCATTGCAGCATCGCGCAGAACAGACATGTGAACACTCCGATAATGATTGTGGAATCTTTTCCGATTGGAATTGGCGTGTCATAACGGGTTTTCTGCACTGCCGCAAGGTTTGGTAGGTTTCCCTATTGCCCCATGATAAATTCGTTTCTATTCTCATCGATGATACATTGAAAGGATGTCTAAATGACGCGTGAAGCCCCGCATGTCCTAACTGAGCAAGATTGTCTGGTTGCGTTGATGGTTGCCTTGACCATTTCAGACGAAGATGTGCGCACATCGGAATTGGTGAAAATCCAATCCACTGTGAACCATTTGCCGGTGTTTGCAGCCTATGACATCGATCGTATCACGCTGATTTCAAATATCGTTTACGATCTTTTCGAACAAGAAGACGGTCTGGATGCGTTATTTGGTTTGGTGCGTGACAACTTGCCAGAGCGATTGTTTGAAACCGCTTATGCGTTATGCTGTGACGTCGCGGCGGCGGATGGCAAGATCCGCGAAACCGAACTGCGTTTATTAGAAGAAATGCGCTACGAGCTGAACATAGATCGATTGCATGCCGCGGCCATTGAACGTGGTGCCCGCGTGCGTCACCTGACGGTTTAATTCGTTGCGCCGTCCAGGCGTGCCCAACGATACATCAGCCCACTTTGCACATTGCGCGACCGTGTCAGCCACGCCATAGATCCTTTTGGTTGCTCTGAATTTTCATTGTCTGCATTTTGTCTTGCGGTCATGTCGCGGCTAAACAGAGCAAATGCATATTTGCGTCCGTCCTGAGCCGTCAGATAGCCAGCAAGGGCTGATACAAAGTTCAATGTCCCTGTCTTAGCCATAATTTTGGCCGTCGAAGCAGTGTCTAAGTTGCCTGTCGCGGTGCGGGGCCGAATTGATTTCAACCGCATTTCAAAACCCGGATCAATGTCAATGACCGAGGTGAGCGCAGCGATCATGTCCTGGGCTGTCATTCGGGTCTTATCACTTAGGCCAGAGTGGTCATAAAAAGTGGTCTGCGCCATACCCAAGCGCGTCCTGGCCCATGTGGTCATATGCTGTGCAGATGCGTTTAGGGTTGCGGGATCGTGGCCTGCGCGCCGTGATGCGGCAAGGCCGATGACTTCGGCCGTAAGGTTGGTCGAATAAAACAACATATCTTTGATGATGTCGCCCAACGCGGGGCTTTGATCAGTGGCAAGTGTGGTCCCCGTTCTGACGGTCTGGGCCGCAGTGGGTGGGGCCAAGGCAATGCCTGCCCCCTGTGCAATTTCGCGAAAAACCTCGGCGGTATAGCGGTTTGGGTTCCGAACCGGCAACCAGCG
>RFZH01000230.1 GCA_009920815.1 Paracoccaceae bacterium | reverse complement strand
ATTCCGATGGCATGGATCGGTGCAATGGTTTTGACCTATCGTTTTGTGCGCGCGGTCAAACCGGGTGGCTTTTATTACTCTGAACTCTGGAAAGAGTTTTTCCTTGGCCTTGTCCCACCATCAACCTTGGTCGCATTTGCATTGGGCGCCATTTTGTTGGGTTGGGCAACACCTGCCGAAGCCGCCGCAACCGGTGCATTCGGTGCTTTACTGTTGTCTTTGGCATACCGCCGTTTGAACTTTACAAAATTCTATGATGCCTTGATCAAAACGTTGGAAATCACAGTTTTGATCATGTTCTTGGTCGCGGCATCCAATTTCTTTGGCGCGGTCTTTTCTCGCCTTGGAACGCCGACTATGTTGACGGATCTGCTTTTGGCGCTTGATTTGGGGCAAACGTCAATTTTGATCATCATCATGGCGCTTATCTTTTTGTTGGGCTGGCCATTAGAGTGGGTTCCGATTGTCCTGATCATTGTTCCAATTCTGATCCCGGCTTTGGTTGAATTGAACGTAAACCTGACATGGTTTGGTATCTTGGTGGCTGTGAACTTGCAAACCGCTTGGCTTAGCCCGCCTGTGGCGCTTTCTGCCTATTTCCTCAAAGGTGTTGTGCCAGAATGGGATCTAAAGGACATCTATCTTGGCATGATGCAGTTTATGGTCATACAGCTTGTTGGTCTGATTTTGATCTTTATCTTTCCGCAGATCGCGCTATGGCTGCCCAGCTATATTTACGGTCAATAAGAATGGCACGGAAAACAAGTATGCTACGCTATTTCAAATGGTCGTTCATCGTAACTGTGGTTGGCCTTGTCTTGTCCGCTTGGCTGGGCTGGGCAACCGTGGGAACCATTAAGGGACTGTTGACCTTTTTGTTGGTTGGTTTTGTACTTGCCTGTCTTGAGATTGCGTTGTCGTTTGACAACGCGATCGTAAACGCCAACAAGCTGGCTGATATGACGCCTGTGTGGCGGCAACGGTTTTTGACATGGGGCATCTTGATCGCAGTGTTTGGAATGCGCATCGTCTTTCCTTTGGCCATTGTCGCTATCTTTGCATGGATCAATCCTTTTGACGCGATGGTAATGGCATTGGCGGATCCTGACGAATATGCGCGCATCATCGGTCAGGCGCATGGTGCGATTTCCGCCTTTGGTGGGACATTTTTGATGATGGTTGCCTTGCGGTTTTTTGTCGACGAAGACAAGTCCATCGATTGGATTGGTGCGCTCGAACGCAACCTTCGTCGTTGTGGTTCGGTGCGTGGGTTCGAAATGGCGTTTGCCTTGATCATTATAGGTACTATCTCGCGCTACCTACCAGAGGACGATCGCGGCGTGTTTTTGTTCGCCGGCATTATGGGGTTGGTGGTGTTTATCATGGTTGATGGGCTTGGTAATCTTTTGGACCGCCCGTCTTCCGATGTCGCCCAGATAGGGGCAAAGGGCGGCTTGGGGGCGTTCTTGTATCTTGAAGTGCTGGATGCGAGCTTTTCGTTTGACGGTGTGATTGGCGCTTTTGCTCTGACGACAAATATTTTGCTGATTGCAATAGGTCTTGGCATTGGTGCGATGTATGTGCGGTCGATGACGATCATGCTAACAGAGAAAGGCACGTTGCAAGAATTCAAGTACCTTGAACATGGCGCGTTTTATTCGATTTTTGCGCTTGCTGTGATCATGTTTTTGCAATCATTGCTGCATGTGCCCGAGGTTATCACCGGCTTTATAGGCGTCGCCTTTATTGGCTATGCGCTTATATCGTCGATCCGCGACAATAAAAAATTAGAAACTCTTAACGATAGGATGTGAGGCCAATGCCACGACACTACCTTAAAAAGGCGACCTTGACCGCTAAATCAGGCGCAAGTGAAGTCCATGAAACAGTTCAAACCATCCTTGATGAAATCGAGGCAGGCGGCGACGCAAAGGCGATGGAATACGCGGCCAAGTTTGACAAATATGATGGCGCAATCATATTATCCCAAGCGGATATTGATGCCGCCTGTGCCTTGGTGCCGGAAAAATTGAAAGAGGATATTCAATTTGCACATGACAACGTGCGCCGTTTTGCTGAACGCCAACGCGAAACGATTTCCGATGTCGAATACGAGGTGACGCCCGGTTTTATAGCAGGGCAAAAATTGATCCCGGTGGATGCTGTTGGTTGTTACATTCCTGGCGGAAGATATAGCCATATCGCCTCGGCGATTATGACGGTTACAACGGCTAAGGTTGCCGGATGTCATCACATCACGGCCTGTTCACCGCCCCGACCAAACGAAGGCATCGCGCCCGCAATCATCTATGCGGCACACCTGTGCGGCGCTGATAAGATTATGGCAATGGGTGGGGTCCAAGGTGTTGCGGCAATGACCTTTGGTTTGTTCGGCTTGCCCAAGGCAAACATTCTTGTCGGACCAGGCAACCAGTTTGTGGCCGAAGCCAAGCGTATTCTGTTTGGTCGCGTTGGTATTGATATGATCGCGGGTCCCACCGACAGCTTGATTTTGGCGGATCAGACCGCTGATCCATTCATAGTGGCGACGGATTTGGTATCACAGGCAGAGCATGGCTATAACTCGCCCGTTTGGTTGATCACTGATCACAAACCCTTGGCCGAAGAGGTCATGCGTATCGTCCCCGAACTGATTGCTGATTTGCCAGAATTGAACCGTGATAATGCCGCGGCTGCTTGGCGCGATTATGCCGAAGTGATCCTGTGCGATAACCGCGAAGAAATGGCGTCGTGTTCGGATGAATACGCGCCCGAGCATTTAACCGTTCAGGCCGAAGATTTGGATTGGTGGCTAGATCGTTTATCGTGTTATGGGTCCCTATTCTTGGGCGAAGAAACGACCGTTTCTTATGGTGATAAGGCGTCAGGCACAAACCACGTTCTGCCGACTTCGCGCGCGGCAAGCTACACAGGCGGCCTAAGTGTTCATAAATACATGAAGATTGTCACATGGCAGCGGTCAACCCGTGAAGGGGCAAAGCGAATTGCCGAAGCAACCGCACGTATTTCGCGTCTAGAAGGGATGGAAGGGCATGCGCGCGCAGCAGATGTTCGATTGGCCAAATACTTCCCCGATGAAGAGTTTGATTTAACCGCACATGGATAAAACCGCCGCATTGTTTGATTTGTCTGGTCACGTTGCCTGTGTAACAGGCGCCAGCGCGGGCTTGGGCCGTCGTTCTGCGATCGCGCTGGCCAACGCGGGCGCAAAGGTCATCGGCATTGCGCGCCGTGGTGAGGCTTTGCATGATTTGCAAAGCGAACTGGGCGCGGACCGGTTTGCCTATTGCGTCGCGGATGTGGCACAGCGCGACATGCTTGATGATTTGGTCGGGCGGAT
>RFZH01000229.1 GCA_009920815.1 Paracoccaceae bacterium | reverse complement strand
CCGATATCATCGCAGGTTTTCCAACGGAAACGAACGCGCATTTTGAAAACTCGTTGCGATTGGTCGATGAATGCGACCTGACGTGGCTGCACGTTTTCCCCTATTCCCCGCGCGAAGGAACCCCCGCCGCGCGCATGCCGCAGGTCAACGGTAAACTGATCAAATCCCGCGCGGCTGCATTACGCGCCGCAGGGGAACGTCAAGTCCAGAAACATTTGACAGCGCAGATCGGAAAAACACATAACATTCTGATGGAAAACCCAAATATGGGCCGCACGTCACAATTCGCCGAGGTGATATTCAACACACCGCAAACCGAAGGTGCGATTGTATCCGCACGCATTACAGGCCAAGATAAAAACCATCTGATCGCATGACCGACGAACCAATCCTATATAGCTTTCGCAGATGCCCCTATGCCATGCGGGCAAGGTTGGCGATTTTGACCTCTGGGATCCACGTCCAATTGCGCGAAATCGTGTTACGTGACAAGGCACCCGAATTTTTAGAGACCTCCCCATCGGGTACGGTCCCATGCCTAAAGGTTGGGGGAAAGGTGATTGACGAAAGCCTGCATATTATGGCTTGGGCATTGGCGCAAAATGATCCCGAAGCATGGATGCAAATGCCCACAGAAGGCTATGAATTGATGTCCCAATGTGACGGGCCATTCAAGCATTCATTGGATCGCACAAAATATGGGACCCGCTATCCAGATGATAGCACATCGCAACATCGTGAATTGGCCAGCGCATTTATAAGGCAATTAAACGATCAACTGTCTCCAAATCTCTTTGGCGATAAAATCAAACTGGCCGACATGGCAATCCTGCCGTTTGTCCGCCAATTCGCCCACATCGATCAAGCGTGGTTTTACGCACAACCTTGGCCAAAAGTCATTGCATGGTTGGACGCGTTCAAAGCGTCAGATGCGTTTAATGAGATTATGCCGAAATACACTAAGTGGCACACAGGCGACACTCCTGTATATTTCCCTTAATCTTTCATCTTTGTAAAAATACTCAAATATCCGGTATTTTTGGCAAGCAACGGTGAAATAAATCACATCACTATGAACTATCGCGCATCAATTGCGCCAAAACCGCGACCTGGGCGCCGAACCCAGTTTCACACAATCGATCACCCGCTGATAGTCGGGCGTCATCCGGTTTGTTTTGACCCAATTTCCATGTGCCATCGACGGTCTTAACCTGCATTGCACAGGGTACAATTTGGCGCATCATCCGCATTTTCGCATCATCGGTCAGCTTATGCATCTTCCAAATTGGTTTGGGCGACAATGCCGCTTCGAAGTGATCTGAAAGACGCTCTAACAAAGGATCTAAAGCGTCATCTGGCAACAGGGAAACTTCACCTATTGCATGTACTGCAACATAGTTCCACGTTGGCACTTGGTTCTCTATTCCGTACCAATCTGGGGAAATATAGCCATGCGGACCAGACACGATCAAGGTGGCTGGCAAGGTCCCGCCCTTTAACAGACGCACGATAGGATTTGATCGCACCAAATGAAATGAAATCAACGATGTATCGCGATCATAAAGATAGGGAATATGTGAAATTAAAGGGCCTTGATCACCGTTGATCGCCAAGATCCCAAACCCAGTTGTTGCGATCAATGCGTGGTTACGCTCGGATTCGGTTTCACGAAAAACCTGATTTGGATGCATCCCCGATCCCTTCAATTGCTAACGTCTTTGTTGATATCCTATCAAAGACACCAAAACAAACATTTGATGATGTCGCTCTCGCATCACATGAGGTTGGTTTTGGCCTTGGCATTATGGCAAAGGCTGTGTAGATTTAGCGGGTTCTCAGGGCGGGGTGAAATTCCCCACCGGCGGTAAGGGGATCCCCCAAGCCCGCGAGCGGCCCGTTAGGGTGTCAGCAGATCTGGTGCAATTCCAGAGCCGACGGTCATAGTCCGGATGAAAGAGAGCGATCAGTCGCGGGCCGTGCCCGTGGTCTGTCGTGTGCCTTGGGTGACGTGTTGTTACATTAAGGAGAAGACAGATGACACACACCCGATACGCCTTTGTAAAAGCAAACTGGCATTCTGCTATTGTTGATCAAGCTTTGAAAGGTTTTTTAGAAATCATTCCCGCCGACGAAGTGGACGTATTTGATGCCCCTGGTGCATTAGAAATGCCATTGGTTGCCAAAGACTTAGCATTAACTGGGCGCTATGGCGCGATTGCATGCGCGGCGTTGGTTGTGGATGGCGGCATCTATCGCCATGACTTTGTTGCCCAAGCTGTTGTCGACGGAATCGTTCGCGTTGGATTGGACACAAACGTCCCCGTTTTGTCAGTGTCATTGACGCCCCACAGCTATCAAGAAACCGATTTTCACAACGCCGCCTTTGCCGAACATTTCGTTCAAAAAGGTCGCGAGGCGGCAAATGCCGCATTGGGCATCGTAAAAACACGCGCCGCGATCAAAGCGCTATAATCGGTATCTGTATCGCGTCGGTATTACGTCGGTATTTTTGCAGTATTGGCGCGTTGCAGAAAGAAATAGGAAACCTTTGGGTGGTGCAGCGCGCCACCCTTTTTGTTTGACGAAATTTGCGATAAAGCGGTCTTATGACTGACGCAGATACGCTCAAATCCGAATTGATTGATCAGGCCCACGCCGAAGGGTTTGACTTGTGTCGTATTTGCCGCCCATGGGACATCCCCGACGTGCCGCAGCGGCTGCACGATTTTCTGGACAAAGGACGCCATGGACAAATGTCGTGGTTGGCCGAACGCACCGAATGGCGCGGCAACCCTGCAGCGCTTTGGCCTGAGGCAAAAAGTGTGATCATGTTGGGGGTGTCCTATCGCCCTGATCACGATCCGCGCGACATTTTAGATCACCCCGAAAAAGGGGCGATTTCCGTCTATGCGCAGAACAAGGATTACCACGACCTTGTCAAGAAACGTCTAAAACGTTTGGCGCGTTGGTTGATTGCACAAGCCGGCGGCGAGGTCAAAGTTTTCGTAGACACCGCCCCTGTTCCAGAAAAGCCATTAGGCCAAGCGGCAGGTTTGGGATGGCAGGGCAAACACACCAACCTAGTCAGCCGTGATTTGGGCAATTGGTTCTTTATAGGGTCTGTTTTCACCACATTAGACATTGCCACAGACCCGCGTGAAACGGACCATTGCGGATCGTGTCGATCCTGTTTGGACGCCTGTCCAACCGACGCTTTTCCTGCACCCTATCAGCTGGATGCACGTCGATGCATTTCATATTTGACGATTGAACATCATGGGCCCGTGGACGTCGAATTACGCCCCCTTTTGGGCAATCGGATTTATGGATGTGACGATTGTTTGGCGGCCTGTCCTTGGAACAAATTCGCGGTCGAAGCGCGTGAGATA
>RFZH01000228.1 GCA_009920815.1 Paracoccaceae bacterium | reverse complement strand
ATAACATCCACGCTGCTGCGCATATCATCATAACCGTTTCAAACGCCCAATAGGTTGGCGCGTTCATGACATAGCGGGAAAAAACTTCGTACAGGGTGGCCAGCGCCGCGACGATATAGAAAACGGAAACGGCAATGCCCGTGACATGACTAAAGTGATCGACTGGCGAATATTGCACGCGCGCCACATCAGTGTGGTCATCCGTTGGATTTTGCGTGCCAAGTGCAGTCTCAGTTTGCGCGACATGATCTTGGTAGCTTTGTGTCATGCAGATGGCCCTTTAAGATTGATTTGCGTTGATGCATAAAAAGAGGGCGCTGGAAATCAGCGCCCAGTTTCTGGAGAGTTTACAATAATCCTGCTTCTCTCATGAATTTCAGATGCGCTTCGTAGGTCTCGCGCGCAAGATCCGATCCTTTTGCGAAATCTTCCCAAGCTTCGACCGCGATCGCCCGCAGTTTGTCACGCTCTTCTTGTTTCCAATCGATGACTGTAATGTCACCCGCTGCTTTGTCTCGGGCGACCAGCTGACGGTCAAGGCGATCAAAATATTGGCGTAGTCCGTTATAGGCTGCCAAATACCACGTTTCTAACGCAACACGGTTGGCAGGGCCGATTTCGTCCCAGACGGCATCCGATACTGTAAATTGCAGGATTGGGGTTGAGTGGATGCCAGGAAAGATGGGGTACTTTGCAACCTTGTGCATCCCATTCGCGTCGTTATTTGCATAGGCAGAATTGTCAGCCGCATCAATGACGCCTTTTTCCAACGCTCCATAGGTTTCTGATCCTGACATTGATACAGGTGCGGCGCCCGCACGTTTGAAGACATCCGCGGCAAGACCCTCGGGGGAACGAATTTTTAAACCCTTAAGATCGGCAACACCGTTTACAGGGACCTTCGAAACAAAGGCTTCGCGGGCATAAGCGCCACAGCCGACCACATGAACGCCTTCGAAATGCGCATCAAATAATTTTTGCAACATCTCTTTGCCGCCGCCTTGGGCGCAAAATGCTTGGATTTGGTCGGCGCTATCATAACCCGCGATCAGGTCCCCCATCAATGCAAAGGCGGGATCAATACCAGCAAAATAGTTGATAGATGTCAGGTCGCCATCCAAAATGCCAACGCCGATGGCTTGGGGTGTTTCGCGGCGCGGTACGACCGCATCAACAGGCAGCAGTTCTAGCGAAAGGCTGCCGCCGGTCATTTCATCCAGTTTTGGGATCCAGACCTCGTTCAGATAGGCCATGGACGCGTGGCTTGCGTTTGCAGATGTCTGGATTTTTAGAACCCGCTCTGCCGCATCTGCCGCAGTGACCGTGATTCCCAAGGTCGCAGCTAGTGTAACGACTTTGCTAAAGGTGTTTAGTTTCATTGGTTTCCTCCCTTTATTCCATTTTTATATTTAACAAATGGCCAAGATTATTTTGATTTGATACTGATCAACTAATATATTAGTTTACTTGTATAGTCAATTTGACTAAATATTGAACAACTCTTAAGTATGGCTTAATCCACTTTGGAAAAAGGAAATGAGATGTCGATTGCATTGGGGAAACGTGTTGTGGCGCAAACCGCAGCGCAGAGTGTATATGAGACCCTTCGCGATCGGATCATCAGTCTTGATCTGCCGCCGCTGGCACATTTGTCACGCAACGAGCTTGCTGCACAACTAGGGGTTAGTCTGACACCGCTGCGTGAAGCGATGGCGCAGCTTGAGCTTGACGGATTAATCCAAGTTTTTCCGCAATCCAAAACGATTGTATCGCAAATAAACGTTCGCAAATTACGTGAAACGCATTTCTTGCGTCAGGCCGTCGAAACCGAAGTCGTCCGTGCCCTCGCCTTGGGGCCGGATAGCTCGGTGATTGCGCGGGCCAAGGCATTGGTTCAGATGCAGCAGTCGTTGATCGGGCAGGGGGATCAAATGGACCTTTTCACGTCATTGGACCGAGAATTCCACAGGACACTGTTTGATGCGGTGGGCATGGGCGACCTGTATGAAATGGTGATCCGCCGTCAGGGGCATCTTGCGCGCTGTCAGCGACTTGACCTCTCACGTGGGGGCAAAATACAAAAAATCGTACAAGATCATAACGCTATCTTGAATGCTATTGAAAAAGGTGAACCCGCCCTAGCGACCCGAGCAATGCGGGATCATCTGTCTGGCACAATCGTTGGCATAACTCAATTGCGCCAGACCTATCCCGAGTATTTTACCGAAAACGTTTAGATATCTTGTGGTTTGAAATCTGATGCGGCGACAGGCATCACGCCTTGCAACAAGGTCACAGATTTTTCCAAACCTTCTAGGCTGTTTAACAAGACGTCTTCGTGTTCAATGGACAGCCAACCGTCATAGCCTGCCATTTTCAAACGGTAACAGAATTGGCGCCACCATTCTTCGCCATGGCCAAACCCCAAGGTGATATAGCTCCAACTGCGGGCGGGAATATCCATAAGGCTGCCGTTTTCCAAAAGCGATGTGGTCGCTTGCACTGGCGCGTTCAACATCGTGTCTTTCGCGTGAACGTGATACACTGCGTCGCCCAAAGCTTGCGCCGCGGCCAAAGGATCGGCGCCCATCCAGAACAAATGAGACGGATCAAGGTTTGCCCCAACAACATTGCCAACCGCCGCACGTAGCTTCAAAAGCGACGGAACGTTGTAGACGCATTGGTTCCCATGCAATTCCAACGCAATTCGTTCAACGCCACATTCATTGGCCAAAGCGACGATTTCGGTCCAAAACGGGATCAGTTTTTCATTCCACTGATAATTCAAAATTGCTTGGGTTTCGGGCGGCCAGCTAGAGACGACCCAATTTGGCATCGTATCTGTCGGATTGCCCGCCGGCAAACCGGACATGGTACAAACCGTTTTGATCCCCATTTCGCCCGCCACGCGGATGGTATCTTTTAACCCTTGGCCTTGGGCGGGATCTGTCGGATGCAACGGGTTTCCATTGGCGTTCAAGCTGATGATGTCCAAGCCGCGATCAGAAAACGCAGATTGGAATTCTTTTTGCTTAGCCGCATTGCCCAGCATTGATTTCAAATCAAAATGCGGTGCGGTTGACCAACCGCATGTATTTACCTCAATCCCGCTGACGCCCATGCGTACTGCGTGATCCAGCATTTCGATAAAGGGCATGCCGCCCAGGCTGTCTGATACGAATCCTAATTTCATTTGTAAAACTCTGGTTTGTTCATCATGTTGACGGGGGTTTTGACCCCGGATTGCAAGGCTTTGACGCCAGCTTGTGCAACGAAGGACGCGCAATAGCCATCCCAACAATCCGCGCCGCTTTCAGGAAAAATGCCTGTGTTGACAAAATCCAAAAAGGCACGGTTTTGGCGGCGATAGGCTTCGGCATAGCGATCGCG
>RFZH01000227.1 GCA_009920815.1 Paracoccaceae bacterium | reverse complement strand
AATTTATATCAAAACGGGTAATCCTTTCACGTAATGGCGATGATGCCTTAGATACTGCTTTGTTAGCTTGTCCAACCTTTTCGGGGTCTTGTTCAGCCAAAAGCATAGGATCGTCTCCCACCACTGCAAGCCGGGCCGTATTTGCGTCAAAGGCGGCGGCCATTCCATCGAATAACCAATCTGTTGCCTTCTCAAAAGACGCCTTTGGAGCATATTTATAGCGAGCCAGAACGACCGCTGGGTCGGTATAGAGCGGAGTGACGATACCTGCTCCTGCTTTGTAAGCATGATGCGCTAAACGCCGAACTAAAGGGGCAGCTTCAATGGGAGCCGTAATTAAAAGATCTTGGCCAGGCTGGAGTGCGACCCCGGTTTTGATCGATAATTCTGCCAGCTTATCAAGCTCTACGCTTTCATCCCAATTAATCTTAGTCATCAACCCTGAACTCCAACTGATTTATGGAAGTTGATAATGCAGATTTATTGAGCATGATCAATTGACTCGCTTGCCAAGAATTGAGCCTGCGCTTTCTATGATACTTCAGCCGTTCTTTTTCGGACATGATCTGCGGGAGAATAATCAATGTCCAATGCATCAAGTATCAAGTATCGCAATCATCTGTTCAGATGTCACAGACAGCCTCTCCTGAAAGCGCGAAGATGCGTCGATCTCTTGTGTCATTCTAAGCTAAGCTTTTCATTTGTGTAGCGAGTTTCTATGGATATTCCCAAATCAACTACGCATGAGTTCATGGTTAGGATCATAAGGTGAGGACAATATTACTTCAGCACCTAGCATATCACCATACATATCAAGCTGTAATTTCGTACCTTCTATCGAAAGGTCTGGATCTAAAAAGGCATAGGCAAGGTTCATTCCGACCCTGTGACCCCAGTCACCTGATGTGACAGTCCCGACGACCTGACCCGCTCGCATAATTGATGATCCGCCACGAGCTGGAGCGTGGGTTGCATCTATCTTTAGTGTAACCAACTTTTTACGCGGACCCCTTTCCCTACGCTTAAGGAGTGCATCTTTACCGATGAAATCATCCTTTTCGATTTTAACGAAACGATCAAGTGAGGTTTCATATGGATCAAATTCGGTAAGAATGTCAGATTTCCAATGTAAAAAGCCTTTTTCTAAACGCATCGATTCAACAGCGCGTGCCCCAAATAATTTCAAATCATACCTATTTCCCACCTCTCGCAAAGCAAGATACGCGGCATAAAGCGAGGCATTTGGTACGTGAATTTCATAGGCCAGTTCGCCTGAAAAGCTGACGCCCATCACCGTGGCGGGCGCAAACCCAATGAAACATTCGCGAACGGATAGCCATGGAAAGGTTTCTTTAGACCAATCTCCCCGAGCGCAGCCCGAAAGCACGTCGCGTGCCTTGGGCCCGGCCAGAACCAAGATGGTCTGGTCATTCGTCAGCGAGCGAATTTGAACATCTTCGTTTTGACCTATATGCTGGGTCAGCCAATCCATATCGTGGTATTCACTGGCGGCAGCTGATCCGTACCAGACCCGTGCAGGACCACGATCTGAGGCAGGAATATTGGCAACAGTCGCTTCGCATTTCAGCATGCCACAGTGGTTCAATAAATAGCCTAAGCCAACGCGCCCATCGCGCTTGGTCACCGAGCCGCAGAACATGCGGTCTAGGAAACTGTGCCGATCTGCCCCGGTAATTTCGAACCGATTGAACCCGTTCACTTCGCACAGGCCAACATTGTTCTGGACGTTTTTTATGTCCTCAGCCACGATGGCAAAGGCTTCGTCAAAGTTAAAGCTAAGCGTCGGATGAAAATCTGATGACGGCTTGATGTAATCCATCCGTTCCCAACCGTTCACAACCGTGAATTCGGCCCCTTGAGCTGCAAGGATGGGAGTTAGCGGGGTTGTCTTTGCGGGGCGTCCGGCGGGGCGATGTTCGTGTGGGAAATGGAACCTGAATTCGTTCTGATAATCCTCAATCGCCTTTAACGAGGTCAGCTCCACGTTTGCATGGCCCGTAAACCGTCGTGGATCCAGAACCCAAGTGTCATAACAGGCTTCGCCATGCACAATCTGTTGGGCCAATAACCAGCCGTGACCGCCACCTTCACCCAGACCGGCGCGCAACCCTATAATACAAAATGCATTGCGTTTCCCTGGAATCGGTCCAACCAGCGGCGCGCCGTCAATTGTATATGTGATCGGTCCATTTACAACAGTGCGAATGCCCGTTTCGGCCAAAGCTGGCATCCGTTCAAACGCGCCCGCCAACACATCCATAACGCGGTCTAGATCATCGGGACAGAGCGCATTCACAAAATTCGGATCAATGCCATCCATCCCCCACGGTTTGCAGCCCTGTTCGTAAAACCCAATCAGCAGCCCCCCCTTTTCCTGTCGGCAGTAATAGTCGCTGATAGGACAACGTAGCAGCGGCATGCGGTGACCTGCTTTGGCAATATCCGCAATATCTTCAGTCAGGAAATACTGATGCTCCATTGACGCAACAGGATGATGTACTCCCATCATTGCGCCCACTTCGTTCACGCGGTAACCACAAGCGTTCACCACGATATCGCAATCGATATTGCCGCTTTCAGTGTGCACTGTCCAAGTGTCATCTTTGTGCTGGGTCAGTGCCGTCACTGGCGTGTTACGATATACTTCTGCTCCTGCTTTACGGGCATGATATGCCAGCGCCTGACAGAGCTGAGCGGGGTCAATGTCTCCATCAAGTGGATCCCATAGCCCACCCAAAAGATTTGTTGTCGAAATTAACGGATGGCGACGGGAGCATTCCTCGGCATCGATCACTTCGAAATCGACGCCCATCCCCCGCGCCATCGACGCGAAATGGCGATAGCCCTGCATCTGCGCCTCAGTATTCGCCAATCGGATACCGCCGTCAGCATAATGATAATTAATGGGATACTCAGGATCCTTAGAAAGTTTTTTGTAGAGTTTAATTGAATGAGATTTCAGGCCTACCATAGTTTGGTTCATGCCGAAATTTGTCACCTGTGCTGCCGAATGCCACGTTGTACCACTGGTCAATTCGTTGCGCTCGACCAGGACGACATCGCTCCAGCCTTCTTGTGTTAGATGGTAAAGTGTAGAACAGCCTGCGATACCTCCACCTATGACGACAACTTTAGTACGGGACTTCATATGAGTTACCTCCGAGGCATCGTAAAAAATGTAAGGACTCTAATTTGTGATTACAAACAAACCAAACAAATAGTATCGTGAAAAGTCAAAACCAAATCTTGATTGATTTATGTCTTGAAAACGATGGAGATGGGATTCGAACTAGGAAGACGTTTACGTATCTATAACGCGGAAACTTTTGGGGCGATCAACGCACGGACTCTGCGCGATTTGGCATTATGTATATTTAATTATTGTATATTTTTTGGTTGCGGGAGCAGGATTT
>RFZH01000226.1 GCA_009920815.1 Paracoccaceae bacterium | reverse complement strand
GGCATGTGGTTTATTGCATCCTGTTTGGAAAGTGCGCGCGCCGATGGTGCGTGGGTGGATCGATCCTAAATGCCATCTGCATATCAAAAGGAAATTCTGGCAACGCGTGTGATTTTTTTCACTGTGGGTGTAATGATTGCGGCTTGGGCACCATTGGTGCCACTGGCCAAGCTGCGCGTAGGCGTTGATGATGCACAGCTAGGGTTGATGTTATTGGGGTTGGGAATAGGCGGATTGATCACAATGCCATTGACCGGCCCAATGACTGCCATTTGGGGATATCGGCGGGTGATCCTAGGGATGTTTTGCGCGTCAGTACTGATCCTGCCCACTTTGGTCTATTTTGATGGGTTCTGGCCAATGACGATTGCCTTGGCATTTTATGGCGGTGCAATCGGGTCGACCGATGTTGCCATGAATTTGCAAGCTTCAGAGGTTGAAAAACTGTCTGGTCGTCCGTTGATGTCGAATTTTCACGGAATGTGGAGTATCGGTGCTTTTAGTGGTGCTGCATCCATGAGCGCGCTGTTAACTGTGGGCGTGGCCCCCATGATTGCGACGATTGTCATCAGCGTGCTGTCGGCCATCGTCACATTGATGGTAACGTCTGGGGTGATGCCAAAGCAGGCCAAACCCGGGAATGATCCATTATTCGTCATGCCGAGGGGCGCGATTGTGGCTTTGGGCGCCATTTGCTTCTGTGTCTATTTATCTGAACATGCCGTTTTGGATTGGAGCGCGGTTTTCATGACGACGGTCAATAATATTCCACCTGCGCAGGCGGGGTTTGCCTATGCGGTGTTCGCGGCAATGATGACTTTGTCGCGTTTTATGGGGGATCGTCTGCGCCAACGATTTGGCGATGCTAAAATTTATTTTTGGGGCGGCGTTTTGGCTGCGGCGGGCTATTTGATGATTTCGATTGGAAATGGCAATGCGAATGCTTTTGTGGGCTTTGCCTGTGTTGGCTTGGGGATCGCGAATTTGGTACCCATTATTTTTTCCGCGGCTGGGCGCGCGCGCGCGATGCCATCGCATTTGGCGTTAACGGCCGTCGCGACAGTGGCCCATGGCGGTTTACTCTTTGGACCCGCAATTATGGGATTTGTAAGCTATGCGACGTCGCTGCCTATCGCCTTTGGTCTTTTAGCATTTTTGATCACAATCGTGACCGTGGGCCGCGGGATTATGGACAGGGTGTGAGCTGGTTCACGATATTTCCAAGTCTTGCAGGGATTTTCCGGCATTGAGCGCGGCTTGCACTCACAGCGGTTTGCGTCCGCGACCTGTCCAAGTTTCGTCGTGATTGGCGGGGTTTTGGTATTTTGGGGCCACGGATTTACGCAATGCTCTTTGCGCCGTTTCTTTTGATGGTGGTGAATCAAGCAATTCGGATAAAGAATAGCCCAATTTCTGCGCCTCTTTCTCCAGCTTTTTCTTGGCCAATTCAAGCTCGCGCGATTTGGCTACTTGGATTGCGTTCTCGACATCCTTTTGAAGCTTGTAAAGTTGTTTAAGCGTCATAGTTCTTAGGTTTATTTTTCAGCTCCCGCATTTTCATCACTGTAGGCTATTTATTTCGCACTGCTATAAAACTTTATGGTCTAGGTTTCTTTGTTGTCACCGTTACGGTTGGCCCGTCACGGGCAATCGGATTTTTTTGATCGTAAATTACAAATATGTCCAAACGGGTAGGTGTGCAAGCAATCGGTATGCTTTGCCCTCTGTGAGCGTGGATCGGGTAAAACATTCTGGTCCGACGCCGTTAGCAAACCTGAGAAGTTCAAGAAAAATGTAAATTCGGCATGGTTTTTGCCAAGTTTGTCATGACTTGGACACTTGGTCATTCGAAAGGTGAGCTACAATACTAAAAAATATATCAATTGCGAAAAAGTTGCCTGCGCTTTTCGCTATATTGACCACAATATCGGTGGTCAGCGTGGGGATGTTGTCCTACATGGAAATTTCGCGCTCGATGGAGCGTGACGTTCTTGCGAAAGTTGGCGCAACAGAAGAGGCTTTGGGAAATACATTTGAAAGTACATTCGCGCGTATTCGTGCTGACCTGAAGGTCATGGCTGAATCGAATATCTCGCAGGATGCGATTGTTCGTCTGGGCGCAGGGTTTGAAAATATCGCCAAAGAGGGAAAAGATCCCAAGGCGTTTTTGCAAAAATCCTACATCACCGATAGCGCATACCCCAAAGGTGAACGCCATCGTGCGGACGAAGTAGACGATGGCAGCTATTACAGTAAATTTCACCCCAAATATCATAGCTGGTTCCGTAACATTATGGAAGAATACGGCTATTATGATATCTTTCTTGTCGATCTAAACGGAAACGTTGTTTATTCGGTGTTCAAAGAGGATGACTTTGCTGCCAATATCAACGGCCCGTTGTTGCGTGGTTCTGGTTTGACCCAAGCCGTAAACAAGGCAACCGAAGCTGATGGCATTTCGATGACCGATTTTGAACCCTATGCACCAAGTGCGGGGGCTCTGGCAGCGTTTTCAGGCATACCCGTAAAAGACAAGTTTGGCAGCATTATTGGCGCATTGGTTGTCCAGCTTTTGCCTGCGCCATTTGTTGCGATCTTGGATACGGACACAGGATTTAATTTCCCAAGCCAAGGCTTTATCCTAGGCAGCGATCAAAAGATCCGTTTTTCCGCCGGTGTCGAACAAGGCGCAGCTTCGGCACAAGCGGACTATTTCATCGGCTCTGATTTGGCGCGGGCAGCTATGAACAAAGGGCGTGGCGTTGAAATTACCGTCAATCCAGATGCCGGCGAAGACATGATCACGGCATTTGGTAAGCATATTGAAAACGGCATTGAAATGATGATCGTGTGGCAGGTACGCTATGATGATGCGATGGAAGCATTGAGCAGTGTGCGCAACCAAGTGGCGTTGGTCAGTGCATTGACGTTAATCGTCATGACTGTGCTGGGATTTTTAATTGCACGTTCAATCAGCCGTCCATTGCAAGATCTACAATCTGGTCTGCAGCGTTTCGTAAAGTCAGGCGATCTTAGCATTCGTGTTGGCACTGATGCGGGCGACGAAGTCGGTCAATCGACACGTGCCGTCGACGAGATTTTGGAAATGACACAGCGTTCCATGGCGCGCATCAAGGAAGGCAATGACTTGTCTGGTGAAGCTGCGGAAAAAATGATGTCAGCGGCCAAGGTGATGTCTGCGAACGCAGAAACCCAATCCTCTTCTGTTGAAGAGCTGTCATCATCAGTCGAAGAAACTGAAAGCTAGGTGCGCTCGAATGCGGAAGCGGCGCGTGAGGCAAACGATCTGGTCGTTGGCACGTCACGTATCGTCCAAGACGGCAAAGAGAAAATCAACCGCATGGTGGACTCGATGGATAATATCAAATCGTCGTCTGCGGATATTGCGAAAATCATCAAGGTTATTGATGAAATCGCAT
>RFZH01000225.1 GCA_009920815.1 Paracoccaceae bacterium | reverse complement strand
ACACAAAACGACGCTACGCCAAACGCTTAGGCATGTTGAACACCTTTGATAAAACTGGTCAAATTTTGGCCTAGTTCCTCTGACAGATATCCGCCCTCTTGCACGTAAACCGTCGGTAAGCCCATTTTCGCGATGGATTGGCCAATACGTGCAAACCCGTCGGTGGTGATCGCCAGTCCACGCAAGGGATCGTTTTCATACGCATCAAGGCCCAAGGCCACAACCAATACATTTGCCCCATAATTGCGGATCGCACGGGCGGCACGGTCCAGCGTCACGAGGTAATCATCATCCCCCGTCCCACGCGCCAACGGCAGGTTAAGGTTATACCCTTCGCCTTGGCCTGCGCCTTGTTCATGCGCATGTCCCCAAAAGAACGGGTAGAACCGCGCTGGGTCGGCATGGATTGACACAGTCAAGACATCTTTGCGGTCATAAAAAATTCCTTGTGTGCCATTGCCGTTATGCACATCAACGTCCAAGATTGCGGGTCGAAACCCTTTGGTTCTAAGGGCTTCGGCAGCAATGGCGGAATTGTTCAGAAAACAAAATCCACCCGCTAAATCGGCAAAGGCATGATGGCCCGGGGGACGTGACAACGCATAGGCGGCATCATTACCATCACAAATATGCGCAACCGCTGACAGCGCAGATTGTGCCGACCAATACGCCGAGCTCCATGTATCAGCGTTGATAGGGCACGCTGTGTCTGCCTGATGAAATCCGGCTTGGCCTACGGCGGATTTTGGATAACTGTCGGTTCTATTGGCGGGATGCACGTTTGGGATCACTTCGGATCCCGCGTTTTCAATATGTTGCCAGCGTTCAAAAATCGTTTGCAAAAAGGTCAAATACCGCGGGGTGTGAATGGCTGCAATCGGGGCAAGTCCGTGGTCTTTGGGGGCTTGGAATGTACAGCCTGCGCGTTCAGCACCGTCGCGCAACACCTCGACGCGGCGCGGTTGTTCGGGGTTATCTTTGATGGATCCGCTGGCCATGAAATATTTTGGATTATGTGCGCTTTGACGTGGATCAAGAAAGGCTTTCATCGATGGTGTTCCTTGTTTTTGATGATCGTGCAACGGGATGAACATTAATGCAAGCATCCACAAAAAGGGCGCTAAAAACGGTATCGGTATTACGTCGGTAATGCGTCGGTATTACGTCGGTGCCCTGCGCGTGTTGCGCACACAGGATGTTAACCTTGCTTTTCTAGGCTGATCCGCGGGCATACCCCATTTCTGTGATTGATCAACGGTTTGGCCAGGGCTACTGTGAGATGACATAACATAAGGTCAAGACGATGCTTAAGAATTTGGATCCCGCATTGACGGCGGATGTTTTGTATATCTTACGGTCCATGGGGCATGGGGATGTGGTTGTCATCACAGATACCAATTTCCCTGCGCAATCGGTTGCGAAAACGACGACCTTTGGACGACCTGTGATGATGGACAATATCTCGACGCCTGCTGCGATACGCGCGATATTATCGGTGATGCCGCTCGACACTTTTGTCGATGATTTCGCCATGCGCATGGAGATGGTGGACGATCCAACCCAAATTCCCCCTGTCCAAGCCGAAGCCCAAGCCGAAATTAACGCGGCCGAAGGGGCAGAGCGCGCAATGCTGGGCGTCGAGCGGTTCAAGTTTTATGATATAGCCAAGACGTCCTATGCCATAATCCAAACAGGCGAACGTCGTTTCTATGGCTGCATCATGTTGCGAAAAGGCGTCATTCCCCCCGAATAAAGCCGATGCACTTGTCATCGTGCAGATCACATCTTAGATCTTTCTGGATATTTGGTTGTAAGGATCATGACCATGACACAAGATGCAACCTATACGCCCCCCAAGGTTTGGCAGTGGGTCAAAGATGATGGAACACAAGCGTTCAGCATAAATCGCCCGATTGCCGGTGCGACGCATGATCATGATTTACCACGCGGCAAACATCCGCTGCAACTTTATTCCCTGGCAACGCCCAACGGTGTCAAAGTCACCGTTCTGCTCGAAGAGCTTTTGGCAAAGGGTTACAGCGATGCCGAATATGACGCATGGTTGATCCGCATCTGGGAAGGCGATCAATTCGGGTCTGGTTTCGTCGAAGTTAATCCCAATTCCAAAATTCCAGCATTGATGGATTACAGCGGTGAGACACCGCAACGTGTCTTTGAATCAGGATCAATTTTGCTGTATTTGGCGGAACGTTTTGGAGAATTTATTCCCAAAGATCCCGCGGCCCGCACAGAATGTCTGAACTGGTTGTTTTGGCAAATGGGCAGCGCGCCGTATCTGGGTGGCGGTTTTGGCCATTTCTATTTTTATGCGCCAGAAAAGATCAAATATGCGATTGATCGGTTCTCTATGGAGACCAAGCGTCAATTGGATGTATTGGATCGGCGTTTGGCCGAAACACGTTATCTGGCGGGGGATGAATATACGATTGCGGACATCGCCAACTGGGCATGGTATGGGCAATTTGTTTTGGGGCGTCTGTACGAAGCGGCAGATTTTTTAGAGGCTGAGTCCTATACCCATGTCATGCGCTGGGCCAAAGAAATTGATGCCCGCCCAGCAGTTTTACGCGGCCGGATGGTCAATAAAACCAGCGGTGAACCTGCGTTGCAGCTGCATGAACGTCATGACGCGAGTGATTTTGACACACAAACACAAGATAAGATCGGATAAGCAGAAAATTATCAATCTGCCTATTTTTCACGAAGTTTTTTAAAAATTAATATTGCTCACCTATGATTTACCCACGGTGGAAAGGGGTTATTTGTATAAGGGGTCGTTTATATGAAACGCAGATTGCTTACTAATGTGTGTGTTTTGTCTGGGCTTATTTTGTCCGGTGGCGGTGGTGAATTGACCGGCGCAGGCGGCGCCCCGTGCCGTGCGTCCCATGCTAACAGGGCGCCAAGGACGCAGGCTCACACAACGCCACCTACAGGAACGGAAGCATTTGGCGCTGTAGGCATATCATAAAGACTCTCAAGGCCGTCCTATTTGGGGCGGCCTTTTTGATTCTTGGCAAATCAACCGAGTCGCCGGTGATTCTTGTTTTTTGCGACAACGACCGTTGAAAATATGGGTTATTCTGTGGATAGCTACTATATTTTGTGGCCAATGCCGACGAAGCCACATGGCGAAATCAAAGAAAAATAACTTTTTTCAAAAAAAGTGACAAAAAGTCATTTTTAGGGGTTGCGGGTATTTGTTGTAGGGTCTAGAAGCCCCTTCACTGGCGGCGCTGATGCGCTACGGTAGCCTGACAGGGCGGGACGGAAACGGACTGAGATGTTGGGTTTTGAGGATCGGATGGGCGGTTGCGCTAGTAAATAGGTTAGCGCGGTCGGTTGGTTTTTTCTTCGACGTTATTTGACAATAGAATACACTGAAGAGATATGTGGGCAGTTTGGTTCAGATCGATGGATCA
>RFZH01000224.1 GCA_009920815.1 Paracoccaceae bacterium | reverse complement strand
GCAATAGCAGCAGCAGAGCCACAAAGCGATTTTATTGTCATTGACTGTCCAGGGTCGCACACGCGTCTTAGCCAAGTGGCCCATTCTTTGGCCGATACACTGATCACACCGTTGAACGACAGCTTTGTTGATTTTGATTTGCTTGCCCATGTCAGCGCAGATGGCGAATCCATCGAAGGCCCATCCGTTTATTCCGAAATGGTTTGGAACGCGCGTCAATTGCGGGCACAAGCAGGGCTGAAACCGATTGACTGGATTGTCTTGCGCAACCGCGTCGGCGCCCAACAGATGGTCAATAAAATCAAAATGGAACGCGCCTTGGAAAAGCTGTCCAAACGTATCGGTTTCCGCATTGCGCCCGGTTTCAACGAACGCGTTATTTTCCGTGAATTATTCCCACGTGGTTTGACCTTGCTTGACCTAAAAGACATGGGCGTGAAGCAATTAAACATTTCAAACGTCGCGGCACGCCAAGAATTGCGTGACCTGCTAAAAGCTTTGAATTTACCGGGCGTGACGCCGAATTTTTAAATCTTTGCCAGCTTGATCAATGCGGATCGTAAGACCCGTGTTTCATCCGGCGTCAGAATAGAAACCAGCTTTTCGTCGTATCGCCCTGCATAACTCAAGAGATCCTCATAAACTGCGCGGCCCTGCGTCGTGAGTTCCAGCCATTCATGACGGCGATCTGCGACATCGGTTTGGCGCGTCACATACCGCCGATCCGCCAATTTTTGCACCGCGCGACTGACCTTGGTTTTGTGGATTTTTGCGCGTTCACAAATGTCTTTGGCCATAATGCGATGATACATTCCTAGATGGAACAACACCCGCCATTCGGTACGCAATAGCCCATAACGGCCCTTGTAAATTTGTTGAAAATCCAAACTGCTGGCCTCAGCTGCTTGGTTCAAAAGATAAGGCATGAATTGCCGCAAATCGAATTCATCCTTTTTCGTCATACGCCTCAGTTATCCCTTGTTAGTTACATTTTCAACTATTAACACGATTCGTATTTCCGATGGAGAATAAAATGAAAGACCAAGCGCACCCCCATAGCTTTGTTCAAGCGGACAAAACCATAGGCACCACAGCAGGTTATATGCCTGGATTTGGAAATGATTTCGAAACCGAAGCCCTTCCTGATGCCTTGCCGCAGGGCATGAATAGCCCGCAAAAGTGCAACTATGGTCTTTATGGGGAACAACTGTCGGGAACGGCGTTTACCGCCAATCCGCCCGAACGGACGTGGACCTATCGCATACGCCCGTCCGTGAAACATTCGGCACGCTATACAAAGATTGATGTCCCTTATTGGAAATCCGCCCCAAACGTTGACCCTGACGTGATTTCCTTGGGTCAATATCGGTGGGATCCCGTCGCGCATTCCGACAAATCTCTGACATGGGTGACAGGTATGCACACCATGACAACCGCGGGCGACGTGAACACGCAGGTCGGCATGGCAAGCCATATTTATTTGGTGACTCAATCCATGGTCGACGAATATTTCTTTTCCGCCGACAGTGAATTACTGGTCGTCCCCCAAGAGGGCCGCCTGCGGTTTTGTACGGAATTGGGCATCATCGACGTTGAACCCAAAGAAATCGCAATTCTCCCCCGCGGTTTAGTGTATCGCGTTGAGGTATTAGACGGCCCATGCCGCGGCTTTGTGTGCGAAAACTATGGTCAGAAATTCGAACTGCCCGCCCGCGGCCCCATCGGCGCGAACTGTTTGGCCAACCCCCGCGACTTCAAGGCCCCCGTTGCGGCGTTCGAAGACCGCGAAGTGCCATCAACCCTAACCGTCAAGTGGTGTGGACAATTCCACCAAACCAAAATCGGTCAATCGCCGTTGGACGTTGTCGCATGGCATGGCAATTACGCACCGTATAAATACGATCTTCGCGCCTATTGCCCCGTCGGCGCGATCTTATTCGATCACCCCGATCCATCAATCTTTACCGTTTTGACGGCGCCATCGGGCGTGCCTGGCACGGCAAACATTGATTTTGTGTTGTTCCGCGAACGCTGGATGGTGGCCGAAAACACCTTCCGCCCGCCATGGTATCACAAAAACATCATGTCCGAATTGATGGGCAATATTTATGGCCAATACGACGCCAAACCCAAAGGGTTCGTTCCCGGCGGCATGAGCCTGCATAATATGATGCTGCCGCATGGTCCCGATAAAAATGCGTTCGAAGGCGCATCAAACGCAGATCTAAAGCCACACAAACTGGAAAACACGATGTCTTTCATGTTTGAAACACGCTTCCCCCAACACCTGACAGCCTACGCCGCAAACGAGGCGCCATTGCAGGACGATTATATTGATTGTTGGTCGGATATTGAAAAGAAATTCGACGGAACCAAAGGAACCAAATAACATGCCTCTACTGACCAGCTGGGTCGCCTCTGCGAATTCGCCCGATACACCTTTTCCCCTGAACAACCTGCCCTATGGTGTGTTTTCAACGGATGGGACCGACCCACGGTGTGGCGTGGCAATTGGTGATATGATCCTTGATTTGCAAGCCGCAGAAGAGGCCGAATTAATCGACCTTGGTGCAGGACCTGTCTTTGACGTTCCGTTCTGGAACGAAGTGATGGAGCTTGGCCCCGACGCATGGGCAGATCTGCGGCACCAAATCGTCAGCATCTTGAAAAATGCCAGCGCCAAGCAAGGCAAAGCTGTTGATATGCTGATACCGCAAGCTGATGCGACGATGCATATGCCGTTTCTTGTGTCTGAATACACCGACTTTTACGCAGGTCGCCACCACGCAACAAACGTGGGCACAATGTTCCGCGGCGCGGAAAACGCGCTGCCACCAAATTGGCTGCACATCCCGATTGGATACAACGGCCGCGCGTCCTCGGTCGTGGTCAGTGGCACAGATGTGCGCCGCCCTTGGGGACAGCTAAAATCACCCGATCATGATGTGCCTGCTTTCCTGCCCTGCCGTCGGTTCGACTTTGAACTGGAACTGGGCGCGATTGTCGGCGCCGCCTCTGATGGCCCTGTCACCGTGGACGAGGCGGATGATATGATCTTTGGCTACGTCCTGCTAAACGACTGGTCGGCGCGCGATATCCAAGCATGGGAATACCAACCCCTCGGCCCATTTCAGGCCAAGGCCACCGCAACCACGATCAGCCCGTGGATCGTGACCAAGGCCGCGCTTGAACCCTTCCGCACCACGACGCCTGCGCGTGAATTTGAATTGCTACCGCATCTGCGCGATACCAAACCGATGCTCTATAACATCGACCTGACCGTCGATCTGGCCCCATCAGGCAAAACACCAACCACCATCACCCGCACCAATTATGCCGAAATGTACTACTCCTCGGCGCAACAATTGGCGCATCATACCACATCAGGCTGCCCGATGAATGCGGGCGATCTGTTGGGCTCTGGCACAATCTCGGGCGCAGAAAAACACG
>RFZH01000223.1 GCA_009920815.1 Paracoccaceae bacterium | reverse complement strand
ACCTATATTGATGCATTCAAAGACGAAGCCTTGGCGTTCAAAAAAGCGTTTCAAGCGCTGCTAAACAGCTCTGATCATGATTCCTTTGATCTTGGGGGGCGCACGATCACGGTGACCGAGCCGATTGATATGCAGGCAGCGGTTGCCAATCGCAACAGCTATTCAACACGCCGCGTGATCCGAAATGGCCAGTTCTATGCCTCGGGCGCGTTGGGTTGGCAAGATAACGTCGTGCAAGCCCAAGCCACCTATTCAGCAAGCAGTCCGACACAATTAAACAACGTGGAAAATATTATCGATATCGAAATAGGCGCGTTGGTGACAGGTCAGGGCGTCGGCCGCGAGGTCTATGTCAAAGATAAGAATGACACCACAGGAAAAATCACTTTGTCCGAGGCACTGCACGATGCGGATGGAACACAGATTTTCACCTTTACCCGTTTCAAATACATGCTCGATTTCAGTGGCTTTGAGATCCTAAGTTATTTCAACCTACAAAATATCGAATTCAACTGTACTGGGCGCGCGAACGGTGTGATGTTGGCGCGTGGGGGGCGGCTTTTCCATTTATTGGATTGTTATTTCACCAAGCCAAAATCACGCGCACTGACGTCGTGTTCCGTCGGATGTCAGGGCATGTTGATCGATCGATGCCATTTTGTCACCAATGATGCGCAGATTGATGCGCCGGATCGTCAGAGTGTCGCGTTTAACGTCAATGCGAATGATGTGAAAATTCGCGACAACTGGGCCTCGCAGTTCCGCCATTTTGCTGTGATTGGTGGATCGAACAATTTGATTTCAGGCAATCACTTTTATCAAGGTGATGACGTCAACGGTGGGATCCGCACAGCGGGGATCGTGTTTACGAAATCGGCCACACCGACAAGCATTGTGGGTAATTACATCGACAATTGCTTTGTTGAATGGACCAACGAACATGATGAAAGTCCAAATTTTTCAACGGGTTTTGGTTTTTCGAGCCTATCTATTTCTAATAACGTTTTCATGTCGGGGGCAGTTGCAGATTGGTTTTCCTATATCGTGGTTAAACCCTATGGCGCGGGCCACAGCTTGTCTAATTTATCGGTCAGTGGGAGTAACTTTAAGACGATCAACGGCAGCATTGAAAGCGTTGATCGGGTGGATACCACTTATGCAAGCTTGAACCCGTCGAAATATTCCAATGTCGTTTTTGATGGCAACAATTATCAAAACATCACCGTAAAAACGGCTAATCCTGTGGTCATTGATCATCAACAATCTGGGACCGCAAGCAAATGGACGATTGCCACACAAGGGCAATTGCCTTTTGGGGGATATGCCCGAAACGTAAATGCAATCGCAGCGAAAAATCCGATTACAACGTCATCAGGGTCCGTCAGCTATGTCTTGCCCTATGCATCGATAGAGCAGGGATTTGACCGCGACGCGGTCGAGCTTAGCTTTCCTGCCGCATCAAAAGGTAAGGTGAGCGTGACAATTCGCTGCGATTAAAGCCAAATGGTGTCGCCCATGTTGAACCATGGGCGACAGGATCAGAATTTTCGCTGGCTTTTGCCGCGATAGGTGCGGGTGCCGCCCTTGCCCGCGGTGGATCGGCCGCGGGATTTGACGGCCTCTTCTCCGGCGGCGTCGATGGCGGATTGGCGGGCCAATGGGTCGTCGGACACGGCTAAATCAACGGCCTCAAGGCGTTTGATTTCGTCCCGCAGGCGGGCCGCTTCTTCGAATTCTAGATTTTCCGCCGCTTTGCGCATATCTGTGCGCAGGCCTTCCAAAACGGTTTGCAGGTTGCCACCCGCCATGCCGGTATCTATTGTGGCGGTAACACGCGATTGATCGGTGTCGCCCTTGTACAGACCCGCCAAAATATCATCGACGTTCTTTTTGACCGTGGCGGGCGTGATATTATGTTCGATGTTATAGGCAATCTGTTTTTCGCGCCGGCGATTGGTTTCGGCAAGTGCGCGTTCCATGGATCCCGTAATCCGATCAGCATACATGATTACGCGGCCGTCAACGTTGCGCGCAGCACGTCCAATCGTTTGGATCAAAGATGTTTCCGAGCGTAAGAACCCTTCTTTATCCGCGTCCAGGATCGCGACCAAGCCACATTCGGGAATGTCCAAGCCTTCACGCAATAGGTTGATCCCGATCAACACATCAAACGCCCCCAACCGTAGGTCGCGCAGGATTTCGATGCGTTCGATCGTGTCGATATCGGAGTGCATGTAACGCACACGAATGCCCTGTTCGTGCATATATTCGGTCAAATCCTCGGCCATGCGTTTGGTCAGCGTCGTGACCAAGGTGCGGTACCCCGCGGCAGAGACTTTGCGCACCTCGTCCAGCAAATCATCGACCTGCATTTCGACGGGGCGAATTTCAACTTCGGGATCCAGCAAACCCGTCGGGCGAATGACCTGTTCGGTGAACACACCCCCCGTTTGTTCCATTTCCCACGATCCGGGCGTCGCCGAGACATAGACCGATTGCGGGCGCATGGCGTCCCATTCTTCGAATTTTAGCGGCCGGTTATCCATACACGATGGCAACCGGAACCCATGTTCGGCCAACGTAAATTTACGGCGATAGTCGCCCCGATACATGCCGCCGATTTGCGGAACGCTGACGTGGCTTTCATCGGCAAAGACGATGGCGTGATCGGGAATGAATTCAAACAACGTGGGCGGTGGTTCCCCTGGCGCACGACCGGTCAAATAACGGGAATAGTTTTCGATGCCGTTGCACACGCCGGTGGCTTCTAACATCTCAATATCAAAGTTGGTGCGTTGCTCTAGGCGCTGGGCCTCCAACAATTTGCCTTCGCCGACCAGTTGGTCCAACCGCTGACGCAGTTCTTTTTTGATGCTGATAATCGCCTGCTGCATCGTGGGGCGCGGCGTGACATAGTGGGAATTGGCATAAATACGCACTTGGTGATAGGTGCCGGTTTTCTGGCCTGTTAGCGGATCAAATTCTGTGATCGCCTCAAGCTCATCGCCGAAAAACGAAAACCGCCATGCCCGATCGTCAAGGTGGGCGGGAAATACCTCTAACACGTCGCCGCGCACGCGGAATGATCCGCGTTGGAATGCTTGGTCATTTCGGCGGTATTGCTGGGCCACCAGATTTGACATGATATCGCGCTGGTTATATTCGCCGCCCGCCTTTAGGTCTTGGGTCATCGCGCCATAGGTTTCGACCGACCCAATACCATAAATACAGCTGACCGAGGCCACGATAATCACGTCATCGCGTTCCAACAACGCCCGCGTGGCCGAATGGCGCATGCGGTCGATTTGTTCGTTAATCTGGCTTTCTTTTTCGATATAGGTGTCGGACCGTGGCACATAGGCTTCGGGTTGATAATAATCATAATAGCTGACGAAATATTCGACCGCATTTTCGGGAAAGAACCCTTTGAATTCACCATAGAGCTGGGCCGCCAAGGTTTTATTCGGCGCAAGGATAAT
>RFZH01000222.1 GCA_009920815.1 Paracoccaceae bacterium | reverse complement strand
GTAGATGGCGCAGAGATCAAGCTGTGTTTGAACACCAAGATTGAATACAATCAACCCGCAGCCGAATGTGTTACCGAAGCATTGCAAGCCTGTTTTCAAATAGATGATAAACATGTGAACACAAAAACAGATTGCTATTTAAGTGCCAAATCGGATTTTGCGACCCTGAATGCGGGTCGTATTGACGAATTGCAAAGTGCGTTGGATGCGCAAAAATACCAAATCGTTGAAATTTCAACGCGATACGATATTTTGGGAAATTTGATGCAATGCGACCGTTTGCATGAAATGAATTTGGTGATGCAAGAGGATGCAGACGCTATCAACCTGCAAAATTTCCGCTGTCAGGCGACGGCGATGGGCATGGCCTATGCCAAATTGTATGTGCAATCGCAGGGGTTGGGACGATAAGATCAGCGCCCGCCCTTCGGGTCAGTTGGGCGCTGATCGTGCCTTGTGTGGTCAAACTGCGTTTGACGCGGGCACGATTGGCCTGAATTTTAACCTTTGTTTTCCTCGACCACTTTGCCCAAATCCACGCCGTTCAATTCGGCGATGTGATCGGCCATCATGGGCACATAGTGGTCCGATTTTCCGATCGCTTCGGCTTGGGCATAGTAATTGCGCATCGCCATGATTAGCTTCATCTTGTGCGCTGATCCAACAGGGCCGATATGGTTGATATTGCCTGCCCAGCATTCGATCACAGGCAACACGGTGGCAAATGTTGCGGCATCCGCGCCGACCATGGCGTCCAATGTGCCTTCTTCGGCCTCTTTGGGCGTTCGGCCCAGCGGTGCGTCGACCATTTTCATGCCAGCTGCCTCCATCTCGGCGGCCAAGCTTTCCGTCGATGTCGGGGCGGCCGTGGTTGCGTCAATCACGATCAGCCCTGCTTTGCCATTTGCGATAATGCCGTCGGTGCCGCGCATGATCGCTTCGACCTGTGGGCTGTTGGACAGACAGATGTGGATGATGTCACAGTCGCGCGCCATGTCCGCCACAGATGCGGCCTCGGTCGCGCCCATGCTGACCAGACTGTCCACAGGGGTACGGTTGCGATTGCCTTTGACGACCAACGGATACCCGTTTTGCAAGATGTTTTTGGCCATCCCGTGGCCCATATACCCAACGCCGATAAAGCCGATGACAGGTTTAGACATGCTGAATTTCTCCCTATAAACAGGCGGTTATGCCGCCATCTACGAATAATGTGTGACCGTTGACGAAACTTGAGGCGGGGGATGACAAAAACACCGCCGCGCCGACCAATTCTTCGATCTTGCCCCAACGTCCTGCAGGGGTGCGTTTTTCCAACCATGCGCTGAACTCTGGGTCTGCGACCAAGGCCGCGTTCAGCGGCGTGTCGAAATAGCCGGGCGCAATGGCGTTACAATTCAGCCCGTGTTTGGCCCAATCGGTGGCCATGCCTTTGGTCAGATTGGCGACCGCCCCCTTGGACGCGGTATAGGGCGCAATGCTAGGGCGGGCCATCGCGGTTTGGACGCTGGCGATGTTGATAATCCGCCCTGAACCGCGTTTGATCATGTGCCGCGCCACCGCTTGGCCGACGTGGAACACCGAATGTACGTTGGTTTTCATCAGCTGTTCAAAGGCATCGGCAGGAAAATCTTCAAGCGCGGTGCGATGCTGCATCCCTGCATTGTTGATCAATATGGTGATCGGGCCATGATTGGTTTCATACGCGTTCACCTGCGCCGCCACCGCATCATGATCGGTCACGTCAAAGGGCAGGGTATCCACCGTGATCCCGTCGTCACGCAGGGTATTTGCAGCAGTTTCAAGCGTTTCGATGTTGCGCGCGTTCAAAACGACTTTGGCGCCCGCTTGCCCCAAACCCCGTGCCAGAGCAAAGCCGATCCCCATTGACGCCCCTGTGATCAAGGCCGTCTGACCCGTTAGATCAAATAACTGCATTTTTCCTCCTGTCGGATATGTCCGACTTCTGTCTTGCATAAATGGTATACCATTTCTACTGTTATTCAAGGCGGAATCATTCCCGCTGTGATGACGTGGAGAATTTATATGACTGCCATCTTTGCCCATGGTCCAAAGGATATCCGACTTGCCGATGCGCCGCATAATGATGTCGGGTCGGGGCAAGTGCGTGTTCGCATGGTGCGCGGCGGCATATGCGGGTCTGACTTGCATTATTTTAATCATGGTGGCTTTGGTGATGTGCGCCTGCGCGAACCGATGATCTTGGGGCACGAAGTTGCGGGCGAGATTGTTGAAATTGCCAAAGATGTCACTGGCTTGGCCCTTGGGGATTTGGTGGCTGTGTCACCGTCGCGTCCTTGTGGCGCATGCGATTATTGTTTGGCGGGATTGCCGAACCATTGTCTAAATATGCGCTTTTACGGATCGGCTATGCCATTCCCCCATATTCAGGGTGCGTTCCGAAATGATTTAGTGATCAATGCATCCCAAGCCGTCATTGCCAACGGGTTGGACGCGGGCCATGCGGCCATGGCTGAACCGCTGTCGGTGTGTTTGCATGCCGTGTCACGCGCGGGGCCGATGTTGGGCAAAACGGTGATGGTCACGGGGTGCGGGCCGATCGGGGTTTTGTGCATTTTGGCGGCTCGCCGCGCCGGCGCGGCCAAGATTATAGCCGTTGATATCACAGACCGTGCATTGGAATTTGCGCGTCTGTCAGGTGCGGATGAAATTATAAATACATTGAGTGATACCAACGGCTTGTCGCCATATGTTCATCAAAAAGGTCAGGTGGATATTTTGATGGAATGTTCGGGTGCGGAACCTGCGTTGGTGTCTGGCATCGCCTGTCTGCGGCCGCGCGGTGTGATCGTGCAGCTGGGTCTGGGTGGCGCGATGAGCTTGCCAGTGATGCAGATCACCGCCAAAGAATTGGAACTGCGTGGATCGTTCCGCTTTCACCATGAATTTCCGAATGCGATTGAGTATATGCGCAAAGGATTGATTGATGTATCGCCGCTAATCACGCACACCTTTGATGTGGCTGAATTTCAGACAGCGTTTGAAACCGCATCTGACAAAGGCCAATCCATGAAAGTTCAGATTAGGTTTTGATATGCTGACTTTTGCTGTTGCCGTGTTTTTGTTGATTGTGACCCCTGGTCCGGGGGTCTTGACCACGGCAGGCGTTGGCGCGGCCTATCGGTATCGTGTCGGTATCACATATGTCTTTGGTCTGTTTTTGGGCACAAATTTGGTTGCAGTGGCGGTGATTACGGGGTTTGCCGCGTTTGTTCTGACCATCCCCTATGTGCGGTTGATCCTGACAGTGCTGTCGTTTGGATACCTGACCTATTTGGCGGCCAAGATCGCTTTTGCGGGGTCAAACCTTGCATTCATCAAGGCCACACGCGAACCGAATGTAATGACTGGGGTGATGCTGCAAATCATCAATCCCAAGGCCTATGCAGTGAATACCGCGCTGTATACAGGGTTTGCCTTTTACCCCGAAAATTGGATGGTTGAGGTGGGCGCAAAATTTGTCATTTCAAACGCAATTTG
>RFZH01000221.1 GCA_009920815.1 Paracoccaceae bacterium | reverse complement strand
GAATCGCTTTGGGTGTTTGTCATTGTGCGTTTTTTGTGTGTCGCGTATGAAGAATGCGATCAAGAGCGTTGGATAAGATAGGAACAGAGGATTTGGTTAAGTTGTATATTGATGCCGATGCCTGCCCAGTCAAAGCCGAGGTAGAGCGCGTTGCAACACGCCATGGGCTTGAAATGTGTGTGGTTAGCAATGGCGGGATCAGGCCATCGCCCAATCCATTGGTACAAACCGTTGTGGTGGATGCCTCGGCCGATGCTGCAGATAAATGGATTGCGGATCAATGCACCCAAAAGGATGTGGTCATCACAAACGATATCCCACTTGCGGCGCGGGCAATTGAAAACGGGGCTATTGTTGTAAAACCAAACGGCGAAGTGATTTCAGCCAAAAATATCGGATCAATTCTTGCGTCGCGTAATTTGATGGCAGATTTGCGGGCATCTGATCCCTTTTTTATCAGCAAAGGCCGACCCTTTTCTAAATCTGATCGATCTAATTTCCTAAATGCATTAGAACGCGTTATTGTCACGTCGTTGAAAAACTAAGCCCATGTCGATTTAGGCTTGAGCGGGCCGCGCGCATGCGCAAAAGTGGTGTCAATTTTACAAGGGGTCTGCACCGTGACGCATCGTTTTAATCAGCCATTGGGCGGAAATGAAATGCCGCGCACCGGGGGGCCTGCGACGATGATGCGTCTGCCCCAAGCACAGGATGCAGCTGGCTTAGATGCCTGTTTCGTTGGTATTCCAATGGATATCGGGACATCAAACCGCCCCGGAACCCGTTTGGGGCCACGCCAAATTCGTGACGAAAGCAGGATGATCCGTCCTTATAATATGGCAACGGGTGCCGCGCCGTTCGACATGTTACAGGTTGCGGATATCGGTGATGTGCCAATCAATCTGTTTGATCTAAAAAAATCGGTTGAGATCATTGCCGATTTTTATCGTGATGTGCTGACACATGACACCGTGCCATTAACATTGGGGGGTGATCACACCCTGACCTGGCCAATTTTGCGCGCAATGGCGGAAAAGCACGGACCGGTTGCTTTGATCCACGTGGATGCACATTCTGACACGAATGAGGAAATGTTTGGCGAAAAAGTTGCCCACGGTTGCCCGTTTCGACGTGCCTGGGAAGAGGGGCTTTTGCAAAATGACAAGGTCTTTCAAATCGGGCTGCGCGGCACAGGCTATAGCGCCACAGATTTCGACTGGGGGCGGTCCCAAGGTTGGACCTGTATCCAAGCTGAAGAGTGTTGGCATAAATCCTTACGTCCCTTGATGGCCGATATACGGGCCAAAATCGGGACGGCGCCGGTTTATTTAACATATGATATCGACAGTTTAGATCCCGGCTTTGCCCCTGGCACAGGGACGATCGAGGTTGGCGGTTTGACCACACAGCAGGGTTTAGAAATCATTCGCGGCACTGCGGGTCTAAATCTTGTGGGGTGTGACCTTGTCGAGGTGTCGCCGCCCTATGATCCCACGGGTAATACAGCCATGATTGCGGCCAATTATCTGTATGAAATGCTATGTTGTGTCGCGCAACGGCCGTAACCGCGGCGGATAATAGGAAAGATCAAGTGATAGATTTATTGCCGCATTTGCGTTATCCTGCGCGCTTAACCCAGTTTCACAAAGCCAAAGGTTTGTTTTCATGCGTGCAGTGTTATTCTTGTTTTTATTCTTTTGGGGAACGGCTGTCATGGCAATAGAAGAGCCAAAATACACCGTGTTGCGAACAACAGATCTGTATGAAATTCGCGATTATGCGGATCGCGTCGCTGTCGAAACCATCCAAGGCGATGGTGAAAACGGCGCGTTCCAACGCTTGTTTAAATATATTTCGGGGGCAAATGTGCAAAGCTCCAAGATCGCGATGACCGTCCCTGTGACCCAATCAACCAAAATTGCCATGACCGCACCCGTGACACAAAGCACGGGCAAAGACGGGACCGCGATGCGGTTTTTTCTGCCTGCGTCCTATACGATGGACACAGCGCCCGTTCCCAGTGACGATCGGGTCAAGCTTGTGCTTGTGCGGGGTGGCATTTACGCAGTGCATCGTTATTCGGGTCGTTCGTCGGTCAAAAATTTCAATGACGCCGCCCAAACGCTTTTTGACGCGCTTCGGCGCGATGGGCTAACTGCGGTCGGCGTGCCGATCAAAGCCACCTATAATGGGCCATTCACCCCATTCTTTTTGCGCCGAAACGAAGCAATGGTGCGCATTGACGGCTAACGCAGCCTTGGCACCATCCAACGAAAGAGCCCGAATGTTCAGCTATGACATCAGCAAAAAAGCCGAATACAAGTTTAGACTTGTTGCATCCTTGGTGATACTTGCACTGTTAATTGTTGCCATCACGCGGCATGGACTGTCTGGTCCCGCTTTTTTTGAAATTGGCGTTTTTGGCGGTGGCTTTGCGGGTGTGACCTTTGCCCATTCATTTTGGGCCATTCGCCAGATTGCCAAACAGGAAAAGGGCGATCCCACCACTTAGGGTGATCAACTGTGGTTTTGGGAATGATGGTGCGGCTGAGAGGACTTGAACCTCCACGGGAGTTACCCCACAGCGACCTCAACGCTTAGGTGGAAAGAAAAATAAAATCAGACACTTATGGCTATTCCTATTTAAATCATTACACTTAAATCTGTTGTCGTCAAGCCACGACAAACTACCTCGACAACATCCAATGTGTTACACAATGTGTACAATCTCAGAGATTTACTGAGTTAATCCTTTTGTGACGTTTTCAGTGAATAGAATTACAGCAATTTTATATTGTTAAAGAATGCAAATAAAATTGTTTTATTTGGTCATCGGCAAACCATTTTGGTTAAAGATGGTCTTCCGATGATAGCAGAATTATAGTTTGTCAGAAACTGGTTCTGGAATAACCAATGTTTCGACTGGTGCTTGTTCACATGCTGCTAAGAAACCTGTGATGCCCAGTATGATCAATAGCTTTTTCATTTGTGTCTCCTTTTTCGTGATACTCTTACATCCAACCGATGCACAGAAACTGTAAATAATCAAGGTATAATGCTTCTGCAGTCAATTTTGCTTCCGCAAAGGGACGATCCTATTAAAAAGATCTATTCGGAAGAAGAGTTAAACCATTTCATTGGATTAAGGTTGTATTTCTCTACCGTGCTGCAAGCTGATAAGGCAGTGCAGATGGCAATCAACATCACGATATTTTTCATATTTTTTAGTCCTTAGAGGTGTCTTTATGACACCAGACTACATAAGTTCAAATAAAAATAAAGATTTTACTTTCAATCAGACGTCATTTTGTGTCAGTTTTAATAATGCAACTTAATAAAAGTAGTTAGGCTGCTCGCAAAACACAAAACTTATGTCGCAGGTTTTCCTGCGGCTTTTTTTGTGTGGTGAATTAATTGTTCAAAAGCCCTTCCCAAGGCCATTTAGTGTGTTTTTCAAACGGGGAGTTACTGGTTGTTCGTAGCCATTTTCCCAATTTTTTGGTTTTGAATTAAGTTTCAAAAATCGCAATGCAAAGTAT
>RFZH01000023.1 GCA_009920815.1 Paracoccaceae bacterium | reverse complement strand
TGAGTTGCCAGTTAACGGCGCGATGGTTGCAAACCCACACACAGATTGGTCTGCGGTAAACGCGAACTTTGCGTCCCAAGCGATCCAAGCGTATATCCCAGGCACCAAGCACGGCACACGCGAAGTGTTTGAGGAAAAAGTTCTGTTGGCAGGCTGCGAAGCAACCGGCGCGATGGACGCGATTGTAGCAATCAACGGTGGCGACAAAAAAGCGGCAGAAAAGTCATGTATGTCTGTGCGCACTGATGGTCGTTCCGTCGATATCGATGGCGATTACACAGAAACATTGGCATCTATCGAATCTAACAAAGACGGCATCGGTGTCTTTGGTTTGTCATTCTACGAAAACAACACCGACAAATTGCAAGTTGCAACCATGTCTGACGTGATGCCATCAACTGACACAATCGCAAGCGGCGATTACCCAGTGTCACGCCCATTGTATTTCTACATCAAAAAGGCGCACATGGGTGTGATCCCTGGCATCAAGGAATACGCAGAATTCTTTATCTCTGACGAAATCGCGGGCCCAGATGGTCCTTTGGCTGCATACGGAAACCTACTGACGGGGGGCCCTTATTCGGAGAATTAAATGTCAACAGATGGTCACATTAGATCAAAAGTTGATCAGCTTCTTTTAGAAATTGAGTCTGATCTAATTACACAAACAGGCTATGCTGAAATTTCGTTTTCACAGCTAGAAAATGCATTGGGTTTAGGTGACTTTGACGTTCAAGCAATTGAAGATCTCGACTTCAGAAACGCACAACTGAGCAAAGAAATTTTCAGAAAAACTGTATACTTCATTTCCAAAGAAAGCCCTATGGCAGACGATCTGCGTTTTTTAATTTCATCTCTGAAAGTTTCTGAGTCATATGAGCGCATTGGCAAGCTTACTAAAAATATTGCGAACCGCTTGGACTTGATGGCTAAGCTCTCTAACAAGAATATCTCGATGCATTCATTGCGCGAAATGTTTCGTGAAGCTCACAGTTTGGTTAATGGATCAAAAGCAGCGTATTTTTCGAGAGATATCGTATTGGCCAAAGATATTATCGAAAAAGATTTTTTCATCGACTCAATGTATCACTCAATATTTCGAGAGTATATCTCCTACATGTTAGAGAATCCTAAAAACATCTCTAATTTCGTTCACCTTCAATTTATTGCGAAGCAAATCGAGCGCATAGGCGATCACTCAACGACGATCGCAGAGCAAGCAATTTTTTGGCGAAACGGCGATGACCTATCCTCTTGGTCTAGAAGCAAACTGGATTACTTGGATGAATAAAGCAATCATGAACATGCCCAGAGTACTGATTGCAGAGGATGAATATTCTCAACGTGAGATTTTAAAATACAATTTTGAGAGTTCAGGCTTCCTAGTTCAATGCGCTGAAGATGGCGAAGAGGCATTAGTGTTGGCAGAAGAGTTCCAACCAAATTTAATAATTCTTGATTGGATGATGCCCAAATTATCTGGCATTAAAGCATGTAGACAGTTACGGGCCAGCAAAGAAACCAGAGACATTCCCATTATTATATTGTCAGCGCGTTCGGAAGAGATGGATAAAGTACACGGCTTAGAAGCTGGCGCAGATGATTATGTCACAAAACCGTATTCGATTAACGAAATCATTGCACGGGCAAAATCAAAACTACGCAGATCGAGAGCTAGTTTGGTTGGCGAACAAATCTCATACGGTGATATCCTTGTGGATGCCTCTTCCCATAAGGTGTTTTGTGGCAACAATGAGATAAAGCTAGGCCCAACAGAATTTAAAATTCTAAGTGTGCTTATCGATAAACCTGGCCAAGTATTTTCACGCGATAGCTTATTAGATCTCGTTTGGGGGCAGGGCATATATATAGATATGCGAACAATTGATGTCCACATCGGAAGATTGCGCAAGGCGCTTGCTCAATTCAGTGATGGTAATCATATCAGGACAGTCCGGGGCGTTGGTTATTCACTTGGATAACAGAATTGGCTTATTATGACACTGTAAGCGCTGCGTGATTTAAAAAATTTATTACTAGGATCCCCTGCCGTTAATTCCAATATCTCATTAATTCACTACAGCGACGGCTCATCCAGCATTGGAAACAGAGCCTGATTTGACAATTCATGATGATTATTTCAACATTGAAATCGTCATTGATAATATAATCTTAAGGTTGTTACCCAAGTGTTGGTCAATTTAAAACGAACTTGATATTGTGTGCTACATACGATTAATTGACATAACACTTTTAGGACCGCTCGCGCAGCCTCGCCATTGCTGAAAACGAATAAAAAAAGATCATCCTGTCAATTTTTGCGAATAAAAAACGCCGATTTCAATTCCATATTAACCAAAGTGTATTTTGCCAGATTTTCTGTTGGATAAATACTTTCACATCAACAGAAGAGGTTCGATTCCGTAAAGGTATATTTTGTTTGCAAATAAAAGTTTTGCGCACGGGTCTCAGTCTTGTTCCTCTAACCTGTCAGTTGCTGGTGCTGGGCGTGGTGAAATTTCTTCAATCAATCGCAATTGTTCGTTTGACAGGGTCCGGTCTAATGATGGTAGAAGTTCGTCAAGCTGTTCAATATTTCGTGCAGAGACAATTGGAGTTGGACAGAATTTGCTCTGTAGCACCCAAAGTATTGCGACGACTGAAGTAGCTAAGCCGAAAGACGCCGACAGCTCAACCAAGTCCTGTGCTGTTTTATGCATTTGGTCGAGGCTGTATCTACGAGCATAACGTTGATCGTACGAGAGACGCCCTGACGCGAAGCCATTGCCGGAATATTTTCCTGTCAACAGTCCTGCCCCAAGAGGCGAATATGAAAAACATGAGATGTCAAATGTGTGACAAGCTGGCAATATTTCTACTTCCGCTTGGCGTTTGACAAGACTGTACATCGGTTGAGCCACATCAATAGAAGCACCTATTGACTCAAGCATGGCACGTGCGTGTACAATTTGCCATGCAGCAAAGTTTGAAACCCCAATATGGCGGACTGCCCCCTGATCTTTCTGTTTTGCAAACCAATTCAAAGTTTCATTCAAAGGAAAATCAGGATCAAAACGATGCAAATAAAGGATATCAACTTGATCAAGTTGCAAGCGTTGTCTGCTTGCATCAAACTGTTTTTGTAAATTGGCAGGAGAAGCACCACCTGTATAACCAACTTTGGTGGCTATAAATACATCATCACGGATTGTCCTTGCAAATCGGCCCAACAATGTTTCTGATTGGCCTTCATTATAGACCCAGGCTGTATCAAAATGATTTATGCCGAGTGAGACACATTTTTCGAAAATACTCTGCGACACATCTGCATCCGACCCTTTGCCAAATTGCATCGCTCCAAAACAAACGCGCCCAAGTGCTTTACCAGAAATAGTTTTTAAATCTGCCATCGGAAACCCACCTCTTATTTCCAACCAACTAATTTTTCAAAGAACGATGCTCACTTAAAAAATATTTTCGTGTTTTATTCGTCAGTGCTACAAGGCTCAACATAACGGGAACCTCAACCAAAATACCAACGACAGTTGCCAAAGCAGCACCAGAATTTAATCCAAACAGCGAAATTGCAACAGCAACGGCCAATTCAAAAAAATTTGAGGTTCCAATCAAAGCACAGGGCGCTGCAATTCTGTGAGGAACCTTCCATAAGTATGCCCACCCGTAGGCTAGTAAAAAAATGCCATAACTTTGGATTAAAATTGGAACGGCAATCATAGCAATGACAAGCGGATCCTTTATGATTGTTTCACCCTGCATAGCGAATAAAATTACTACTGTTACAATCAATCCCACTATGGAAAACGGTTTGGCATCATGCGAAAACCCTTGAATTGCACTTTCCGTCCGCAAAATCAGGCGTGTTATTATGCCGGCGACCAACGGCAGTACAACGTATAGAATGGTCGCAAATACCAATGTTTTCCACGGCACAATTACTTCCGTAACTCCAAGCAAGACAGCGACGATTGGTGCAAAAGCAAACACCATAATCACGTCATTTACGGAAACCTGCACAAGAGTATATGCGGGATCTCCCTTGGTTAGATGCGACCAAACAAAAACCATCGCCGTACATGGTGCCGCACCCAACAAAATTAGCCCCGCCGTATATTGAGCCGATGTTTCAGGAGACAAATAGGATGCAAATACATAGTCGAAAAACAAAACCGCCAAAAAAGCCATGGTAAACGGCTTGATCATCCAATTGACCAGCACAGTAATGATCAACCCCCTTGGTTCCCGCGCCGCGGTCAATACAGAGCTGAAATTTACGCCAACCATCATCGGGTAGACCATTGCCCATATCAATATTGCCACTACAATATTAACGTTTGCGTATTGAGCATTCGCCACAATCTGCACAACATCGGGAAACAGAATGTTTATTATGATCCCTGCTAAGATCGCCAAAGCGATCCAGATACTTAAGAATTTTTCAAAGATTGTCATGTTAACTTTGTTCTGAACAGCGTCTGGTCATTTATCGACCAGACTAAATTTTGGCGATCTCGTCGACTGCAGTTTGCATAGCGATGCGGTCCAATTCGCGAATTGGGATCGAAATGAACGCATCTATTCGACGCTTGAGCATTCCATAACACTGCTGAAAGGCAAGCGATTTTTCTGCATCTGTTCCGGTGACTTTTACAGGGTCAGGCATTCCCCAATGGCCGCTGATAGGTTGGCCTTCCCATGCCGGACAAGCTTCATTTGCCGCCAAATTACAAACAGTAAAGACAAAATCAAAGTGCGGCGCAGTGGGGGACGTGAACTCAGAAATATCTTTTGCACGAAGCAGGGACACCTCATGGCCTTTGTCCATTAATACCTTGACCGCAAAAGGATTAAGCTCGGTCCCAGGGTGGGTTCCAGCAGAGTAGACATTGAATCTATCCCCAGCCGCGTCGCGCAAAAGAGTTTCCGCAAAAATGGATCGCGCCGAATTGCCGACACAAATGAATAGCACATTGAATTTTTTTATACTCATCATCTTCTCACTCAATCCCGTAACACCTTCGATAGAAAAACGATATCTCCCGCAATCTGCAAACAAATATTCATAGAATTTTGTAACAGATTTCATATTCACGGAATACAAAATATATGTGCCACTTCTAACCTGCTCAATTAACCCAGCGCGATACAAGATTGCCAAATTGGATGACATCGTGCTTGCAGGTACATTGAGGTGCTCTGACAATTCACCCGCTGACACAAAATCCGGATACCGACGCATCAGTAACCGGAAAGTGCCCAACCGTTTTGAATGGCTTAAAGCAGCTAGTTGTTCTATCACACATTGTGTCGATTTCATTAGATCGCCCAATGATGGTTGGTATAATTGGTGCTTCTGGCGCGGGCAAATCAACGTTGCTTCGGATGTTGAATCGTCTCGAAGATGTGAGCGAAGGAATCATCGATTTTAACGGTCAAGACGTGTCCAAATTGACCGGCACCTCACGTCGAAAATGGCAATCAGACTGCGCCATGATTTTCCAACAATTCAATTTGGTTCCACGAATGGATGTTGTCAGCAATGTCTTGCACGGAACGCTCAACCGTCGGTCAACACTGGCAACCCTTTTTAATCTTTTTCCAACCTCGGACATACATACGGCTATTCATATATTGGACAGACTCGGGATCGCAGAGCATGCGACCAAGCGCGCTGAGGCCTTGTCAGGTGGTCAACAGCAACGGGTCGCAATTGCGCGTGCCCTAATGCAAGACCCCAAACTAATATTAGCCGACGAACCGATTGCGTCGTTGGATCCTATGAACGCTCAAATCGTGATGGATACACTGCGTCGGATTCACGAAGAAGACAATCGTATGGTGATTGCGAACCTGCACACTTTGGATACCGCGCGCCGATACTGTGATCGCATCATTGGTATGCGGAAAGGCGTGGTTGTGTTTGATGGGTCACCCAAAGATCTGACGACCAATGCTGCCCGAGAAATTTATGGGGCGAGCGAAACCTTTTCAGAAGAAGCAACATCAACCGAAATTCGGGAATTCAGAAATTTAGTTCCCGCATAAATTTCATCACTTGCCGATCGGCAAAATCAAACTGTGGAGATAGAAGATGAAAAAATTAGTAGCCGCATTTTTGGCAACAACCGCGTTGGCCGCCCCTGCGTTTGCAGGTGGTCATGGTGGAATCACAGAGTTTCGCATTGGAATTCTTGGGGGTGAAAATGCTCAAGACCGTTTGAACAACCAAGAGTGCTTGCGCAAGCGTACCGAAGATTTATTGGGCGTGGAAACGAAATTGTTTGCACCTGCGGATTATGATGGTGTTATCCAAGGCCTATTGGGCGGCACAATCGATATGGCTTGGTTGGGCGCATCGTCATATGCAAAGATCTATCTAGAAGATCCAGAATCTGTGACACCAGTTTTAGTAAAGGTGAACGTTGACGGTGGCTATGGCTATCACTCAATCGGCTTTGCGCGTAAAGACAGCGGCGTTACATCATTGCAAGATCTTCAAGGCAAAACTTTTGGCTTTGGTGATCCGAATTCGACATCTGGTTATTTGATCCCGTCCATTGAAATTCCAGGCATAACAGGAGCTTCTATGGAGTCTGGTGACTATTTTGGTGAAGTAAAATTCACTGGTGGTCACGAGCAAACCATCGTTGCTGTGAACAATGGCGATGTTGACGGTGGCGTGACTTGGGCAGATGGTCTTGGGAATTGGGAAGATGGATATAACTCTGGTGCACTTCGTAAAGCGGTTGACGCAGGCCTAGTTGACATGAACGACTTGGTCGAAATCTGGAAATCAAAACCGATCCCAGAAGGCCCAGTGGTACTTCGCACTGCTCTACCAACAGATGTACAAGTTAAGATGACTGGCTTGATGGCTTCATTGAAAACTGTTGACCCAGACTGTGCTTATAACGTGTTTGCAGGCGACGCGCAGGGTGTCATGCCAATCACGCATGATGCTTATGTTTCTATCGTAGAAGCGCGTAAGGCATCTCAATAAGTTAAATGACTTCTAACGGGGTGCGGTACAGTACCCCGTTTTTTTATGGGTATAATATGCGCAACGATAGAACTCCAGCAACCGTCGAAAAAATCCAAGACAGCTATGTCGCTATGATGCTGAGAAAGCGAAGCTATGGCGCAATATTATTACTTATTTTTGTCTCAATGATGATCAGCGGATTCAAAGTCGCACAAGACAGAAATGCCGGATCATTTTGGGATGGAATTCATCGGATTTTTGATTTTCCGGCAGGAGTTATTAGTGAAGCCTTTGAAAAGGCAAGTGAATTGCCAGCGCATACGGCGACTTACTTTCCCGCCCTCTTGGAAACAATAAATATAGCAGCAGCCTCTACTTTGATCGGTGCAATTTCGGGTATGATTATGTCGATGCTCGCCACACGCGGGCTTGCAAAATGGCCAGCACTGATACCAGTTTTTCGACGACTTCTTGATCTGATGCGTGCGGTCCCAGAAATAGTTATTGCATTGGTATTGATCTTTGTAATGGGGGGCGGACCCGTCCCCGCGATGATTGCCATTGCTTTTCACACGACCGGAGCATTGGGGAAAATGTTTTCTGAAGTGAATGAAAACGCATCCCTGAAACCAGTCGAAGGATTGGCTTCTGTCGGTGCAAATTGGACACAACGAATGTTATTAGCTGTCGTCCCTCAGGTGGCACCAAACTATATAAGTTACGCATTGATGCGCTTTGAGATAAACATCCGTGCCTCGGCCATTCTTGGCTTTGTTGGTGCAGGTGGAATTGGATACGAACTGAAAAATGCAATGTCTTGGGGACAGGGCAGATATGATCAGGCTGCTGCAATTTTTTTAATGCTCTTTGCGGCGATCGTATTGTTCGATCAAATTTCGTCTAAATATCGCAGCCGTCTAACACATGGCCGCCAGTCTTCCGAGGTAATCGCATGATGGACGTCACCTTAACATCTCTGCAGCAACTGCAAAATCATGCAACTAATCATATAATGCGCAAGAAGGTTGGCACTTTCGCTGTGCTGACAGTGATACTGGCATATTTTACATATATATTCTTCGCCTTCGACATCATCGGATTATATCAGAAATCTTCATCCGAGAATGCAATGACGCTGATCCGCGACAGCTATTCCTATAAAGTACATGTCACGCGAGACAATCGATCCGGCGAAATTGACATAAAGATCGAAGGAGAAAATAAGGGCGCCTATCCATCTGGAACTGCGCCAGAATGGGTAAATTTGGCGCCGAAAAAGACTGTTGTTAATTTAGGGTCTAACCATACAATCACCCTTGGTGACAAAGACGTCGTATATGATGTTCCAGGATATGGTCAAATATGGGCTGAGCCGTCAAATGGTGGCGTGAACGCACGATTTCCTGACGGTGAATTACCTGACTTCATTAGTGTCTCCAAGAACCGCCTAATGATTTTGACAGATCAAGGAAGATTGACAGTAACTCGAAATCGAACCGAAATTTTCAGATATTTTTTGGGTTGGGAATTGTTCTTCTTCACTCTCGACAGCCCTTATTATGGATTAAGCGTCGGAGAAATCGTTTCACTGGCCATGAATGGTGAAGCTTCTGAAATCTTGTCCGACTTTTGGAACAACCGCATGTGGCTACACAAAGACGTCGCATGGGCCATTTTTGAAACAATTTTGATGGCATTTATCGGCACATTTGGTGCAGCATTGGTTGCTTTGCCGCTTGCTTTTTTAGCCGCCAGCAACTTTGCTCCTTCCCAGTCTGTTCGATTTGCCATGCGACGTATCTTTGACTTTATTCGTGGTGTGGATGCATTGATTTTTACAATTATGCTGTCACGGGCTTTTGGTCCTGGCCCAATGACCGGAGCGCTTGCCATTCTGATTACAGATACCGGCAGCTTTGGGAAAATGTTTTCAGAAACCCTGGAGAACATTGATCAAAAACAGGTTGAAGGTATTCAATCAACAGGCGCAAAACCTATTCAAAGATATAGGTTTGGGGTCTTGCCACAAGTAACGCCGGTCCTAATGTCATTGGTCTTGTACTTTTTTGAATCGAATACGCGCAGTGCAACGATTATTGGTGCAATTACAGGTGGCGGTATCGGATTGTTGCTCACTCAAGCCATGTACACCCAAAAAGACTGGGAAGAAGTAAGCTATTATATCACTCTTATTATCCTAATGGTCATCGCTATGGACTGGTTTTCTGGAAAATTACGTAGCGCCTTGGTTAAAGGATCAGGCAATGATACTGTTTAGTGCTTTTCCATGCCGCGCCTGACTGTTGACACACCTTTTGTACATCCAGACTGCGACATTTCGAATTGTAATTTTGGAACATATGTCGAAGTCGGCCAAGGTTCGCGTTTGCAAAATACAGCATTAGGCGATTATTCATACTGCGATCGGTTTGCAGACATCGCTAACGCAGATATCGGCAAATTTTCTAATATTGCCAGCTATGTGCGCATCGGGGCAACGGATCATCCTCTTGAAACTGCGAGTTTACATCATTTTTTGTACAGGTCATCTGATTATTGGCCAGATGCCGATGTTGATCACGCTTGGTTCGACAAACGTAAGGCACGTCGAACATTTATAGGTAATGACACTTGGATAGGTCACAATGCTCAAATCAAACCAGATATTACTATCGGTCACGGGGCAATCATCGCCTCTGGTGCAATCGTGACCAAAGATGTTGCTCCGTATATGATCGTAACGGGAATTCCTGCGATGCCTCTGCGTCGGCGACAGCCGCTTGAGATTGCGCAGCGCTTAATAGACCTCGCTTGGTGGGATTGGGATCATCAAACACTTCGCGAGCGTTTGGATGATTTTCGATCCCTAAGCGCCGAGGCATTTTTGGAAAAATATGAATAGAACCGCATCACTCAGCGGCACTAATCAAATCGTGCATCTGTGCTGATATAAGGCGATCTATCATTTCTCCAGTTATGAAACTGAAACGACCCCGACAGAGAGTAGCATCAATTTGCAACGTTTCAGTGTTAACAAACACGAGATCCGCCCGAGCCCCTAGCTCAATGTGACCTATGCCCGTTAGCCCCATAACAGACGCAGGATTTTCCGAAATCATAGCCCAAGCCTTAGGCAGGCTGCAAATATCGTCTTGCCAAAGTTTAAACGCAGCTTGCGATAATGACGGGTAATAATAGTCTGACACCAAGACATCGCATAAGCCAAGCTTTACCAAATCGATCGCAGCAATATTGCCGGACTGTGATCCACCTCGAACTACATTTGGCGCCCCCATCAAAATTGGATCACCCAAATCACGTGCGGCTTTGGCCGCTTCGACGGTGGTTGGAAATTCGGCAATTTTTGCGCCTAACTTGGAAAACTTTTGTCGCGTCGCCGAATCCCTATCATCATGTGAGCCAAACTTTATCCCCATCCGCTGAAAGTCACGGGATGTTTTTTGCAAGAATTCTTCGACTTGTTCGGATAAAGCCATTGCATTTTGATAGGCAAACACATGATCTTCTACACTTCGTCCTACATCAGTCGCCCACGCCGCAAAACTGCCATCGGCCTTGTCGAACATCTCTTTGGCTTCTGGCAGATGGTTGTTAAACACGACATAGTCAATTCCAAATTGCTCAATTGTTGCCATCAATTCAGTATATCGATCACAGGTATGGGTTTCGCATCTAAGCTGTACACGCAAATCAGTCATGGAATGTTCAAGATAGCCTGACAAAGTCGCCACAAATTTTTGGGCGCGCTCCGGACTGCGTTTCATACCTTCCCAAGACCAACTATGTGCCAACCAGGCAACGGTGACACCACAAGATGCCAATTCTAGGTCAATGTGGCGCAAAGCTTTTGACTGGGAGAACATAGCTTTGGGGCGCGGCGCAATCTGACGTTCAAATCCGTCGCCATGTAAATCAATAATACCGGGTAATATAAAATATCCCGTTACATCAATGCTCGAACTTGCTTGTCTGGCAAACACTCCGTTTGACACGCAAACGTCCGCTTTGGCCAATGTTCCGCTCAACAAGGCGGTTCCGTTCTTAAAATGGAAATCCATACGTCTTACCCGAAATCATGCATTGATGTCGGATAAATCAAATTTGTATCAATCTCGTGACATCTCATCGCCATGGACAAATTGGACACGATCTCCAACAAAATAAGTGCGGCCTAACTCAACTGGGACCCCTGACAAATCTGAATTAATACTGGTTGCCCGAAGCAAAGGGTCGCCTGGCGCAATTTGTAAATGATTTGCTTGAACAGGTGTGGCCAAGACAGCCGTTATTTGTGTTAAACTTCGCGTATAGTCGTGCAACCCACAGGCCTTTAAGGCCTGAGTAACTGAATGATATTTGGTTAGGTATTTATCAAGGTCACTAAATCGAGAGGCATCAAACACGCTGCGAAACAGTGCAATTGGCACATTATCAGATTTTGATATTCCCTCAAAAACATGTACTAATCCCTTATTGGGAAGGCGCAATGTTTCTATTTCATATTCATTTGGAGGACGTTTTTCGATTTGCAAAGTTTCACGCGTCGGTGTTCGGCCCGTCGCCTGAATATTTTGGTGAAAACGCATCCTTCGGCCAATAACATACTTTGTTTTTTGGCCCGTCACAAAAACACCGCTGCCACGTTTGGACCAAACAAGGTGTTGATCCGCCAAATCTGCCAATGCTTTGCGAACTGTGTGCCGATTTACCCCGAAACGCCCTGCAAGTTCTAATTCGGTTGGTAACTTATCGCCTGATGCAAAGTGACCACGCGAAATGTCGCGTGCCAATTCGGTTGAAATATCTTTCCAAAGTGCTTTGACGGACATTTTACAAAAACTTCACTTTATTCTTTGCTCAATTTCTACTAAGACCACAAAAAGTTGTCTAGTTGTATATAGGGTGCTCCATGCAAGAAACAAACCGAAAGCACTGGCTGTCTATCTTGGCCAAAGCCTCCGTGCAAGACCTTGACGTTTTGGTGGCAGAAAATGTGTCTTTTCCCAAAGTCGATGAATTACGTGCTCCGGAAATTGGATCGGTCATGGTACGTGGCCGCATGGGTGGAACTGGTGATGCCTTCAACATGGGGGAAATGACGGTTTCACGCTGTTCAATTAGTTTGCAGACAGGCGAAGTCGGCCATGGTTACGTTCAGGGACGCAACAAAGCCAAAGCCAAGCAAGTTGCAATACTAGATGCACTTTTACAAACCGCACAACATGATCACATCATGAGAACCGTAATCGCGCCACTGGAAAATTCGTTGGCAGGGGCAAAATCAGTACAATCGGCAAAAGCTGCAGCAACGAAAGTAGAGTTTTTCACCCTCGTTAGAGGAGAAGATCAATGAAAATCCAAACTTTGACTGGTGGTTTCTCTGACCCGTCTACTGACGGCGCGCGCGCCTTTCGAGTGATCATGAACGCTGTTGCTCGCCCTGGCCGTATTGGACACCTAACCGGCGCAACACCTCCGTCACCGATGTCAATCGCAGCGGGAACACTTCTTTTGACCTTGTGCGATCCAGATACGCCGATTGCAGTTGTAGGAACGTTGGACACCGATGCCATTCGAGGATGGATCACATTTCATACCGGTGCGCCAATCGTAGATCCAGATGCGGCAGATTACGTATTTGGAAAATGGGCTGAGGTCAAAGACCTAAAAAATTTAAAAAAAGGTGAAGCGCAATATCCGGATCGGTCCGCGACAGTAGTGGTGGAATTGGATTCATTGGTAAACCAGGGGGCAATTCTCACAGGTCCAGGAATTCATACAAGTTTGGAGCTTAGCCTTCCAGAGCTCGAATTATTTCAACAGAACTCGGCATCATTCCCTTTAGGTCTTGATTTTATATTTTGCTGTAACACTCAGATAGCTGGTCTACCGCGATCCACTAAAATTCAGGAGGCACTCTAATGTATGTTGCCGTCAAGGGTGGCGAAAAAGCCATCGATAACGCCCATAAGTGGTTGGACGAAAAACGCCGTGGCGATTTGGACGTGGCCGAGTTGGAAGTCAGTCAAATACGCGAACAATTGGCTCTAGGTGTCAACCGCGTCATGGCCGAAGGATCGCTCTATGATCCTGATTTGGCTGCTTTGGCAATTAAGCAATCGCGCGGAGATTTGATTGAGGCGATATTTTTGATCCGCGCATATCGCACTACACTTGCACGGTTTGGAAACACGCTCCCAATTCGCACGGAAACTATGTCTTGTATCCGTCGAATATCGGCAACATTCAAAGACGCGCCAGGCGGCCAAATCTTGGGCCCCACCTTTGATTATACGCATCGATTGTTGGATTTTAAACTTGCTGCAGAGGGCGAGACCAAACATTTGGCCCCAGCAAACCATGAATTGGCAGGACATCTGCCCCATATCACGAGCTATCTTAACAAAGAAGACATTATTCAGACAGAACCAAACACCAATGAACCGCCGCAAGACTTGACACGTCAACCATTAGAATTGCCTGCAGGGCGGGATTTGCGGTTGCAGGCGCTGACGCGTGGGGACGAGGGATTTATTCTAGGCATGGCCTATTCCACACAGCGCGGATATGGACGCAACCATCCTTTTGTCGGCGAATTGCGCGTTGGTGATGTTGTCGTTGAAATGGAGATACCCGAACTGGGCTTTTCGATTGAGATTGGCGAAATAGAAGTTACTGAATGCGAAACTGTAAACCAGTTTACAGGTTCCAAAACCCAAGCCCCGCAATTCACCCGAGGATATGGTCTGGTATTTGGCCATAGCGAACGCAAATCTATTGCCATGGCACTGCTAGATCGTGCTCTGCGTTGGCAAGAATTAGGCGAAGATAACGTTGGTGTGCCTGCGCAAGACGAAGAATTCGTCCTCTATCATTCTGACAACATCCAAGCGACTGGATTTTTAGAACATATTAAACTGCCCCACTATGTCGATTTCCAATCAGAGCTTGAATTGATCCGCAAACTACGCCGTGATGTTCAATCCAACGCACATGAGGTTTCCGAGCAATGAACGAATATAACTTTGCCTACCTTGATGAACAAACCAAACGCATGATCCGCCGTGCAATTTTGAAAGGCTTGGCAGTCCCCGGATACCAAGTTCCATTCGCAAGCCGTGAAATGCCAATGCCATACGGATGGGGAACAGGTGGGGTTCAAGTATCGGCAGCGACTTTGACGCCTGACGACACATTCAAAGTCATCGACCAAGGCGCAGACGATACCACAAATGCGATTTCCATTCGAAAGTTTTTTGAAAAAACAGCTGGTGTTCAAGTAACTGAAAAGACGTCAGATGCCACGGTTATCCAAACAAGACATCGAATTCCCGAAACGGAACTCAGCGAAGATCAAATTCTTGTTTATCAGGTGCCGATCCCCGAACCTTTACGGTTTTTGGAACCCTCAGAAGTTGAAACGCGTAAAATGCATGCCCTAGAAGAGTACGGCCTCATGCATGTTAAACTATATGAAGACATAAGCCGTCATGGCGCAATTGCCACGTCTTACGCTTACCCCGTCAAAGTTGAAGGGCGGTATGTCATGGATCCATCGCCTATTCCCAAATTTGACAACCCTAAAATGGAAATGGCCGCGATCCAACTATTCGGTGCGGGTCGTGAGCAACGTATATATGCATTGCCGCCGTTTACGAAAGTTGTCAGCCTTGATTTTGACGACTATCCGTTCGAAGCATCGAAGGCAGACCATAGCTGCGAAATTTGCGGAGCATCCCATACCTACCTTGATGAAGTAATCGTTGACGATGACGGAAACCGTATTTTTGTTTGTTCCGACACCGATTATTGCGCAACTCATGCGTCGAAACCACAGGAGGCGGCAGAATGAAACCGTTGCTAGCTGTAGAGGGTATTTCCAAATTTTATGGCCGCAGGATTGGGTGTGCCAGCGTATCATTTGACCTGTATCCAGGTGAAGTTCTAGGCATCGTAGGCGAAAGTGGATCCGGGAAATCGACACTGCTAAATTGTTTGGCAGGCCATTTAACCCCAGATCTGGGACAGATCATGTTCCATACTCGAACCTCGGGTATGCAAGACATCTTGCAGATGTCTGAGTCCGAACGGCGGATGTTGTCACGAACAGATTGGGCATTTGTTCATCAACACGCTCGCGACGGCCTCAGGATGTCCGTTAGCGCCGGTGGAAATGTCGGGGAAAGGTTAATGGCGGTTGGTGAACGTCACTATGGCCAGATCCGTGAAAAAGCCATTGACTGGCTAAGTCGCGTTGAAATTGCATCGGATCGGGTTGATGATCGGCCAACTGCGTTTTCAGGTGGGATGCAACAACGATTACAGATTGCACGAAATCTGGTAACTGGGCCAAGGTTGGTCTTTATGGACGAGCCTACAGGAGGCCTAGACGTATCAGTCCAAGCCCGTTTGTTAGACTTGTTACGCGGATTGGTCCGCGAAATGGGATTGTCAGCAATCATAGTGACTCACGATCTTGCGGTCGTGCGCCTCTTGGCCGATCGACTAATGGTCATGAAAGATGGCTATGTCGTTGAAACCGGTCTGACAGACCAAGTCTTGGACGACCCGCAACATGCATATACGCAGTTGTTGGTCAGCTCAGTTTTGCAAGTATGAGACCAGCTATGATACATATCACCAACCTGTCTAAACATTTTATTCTGCATAATCAGGGGTCAACGGTTATTCCAGTCATGAACAAAGCCAACCTTTTCGTGGCCCCCGGCGAATGTGTAGGCTTGACTGGCGCGTCGGGTGCAGGGAAGTCGACATTGATGCGAATGATTTATGGCAACTATCTCTGCCAAGAAGGTTCAATTCGCATTGATGGAACAGAAATTGTCGGTGCAAATCCGCGCGACATTATCGAACTGCGGCGCCATAAACTTGGCTATGTTAGCCAGTTTTTGCGCGTCGTGCCTAGAGTGCCGACGACATCAGTCGTTGCTGATCCACTCTTGTCAATCGGGGTTGCCCCAGACGTAGCAAATGAGAAGGCCAAAGAGCTTTTGACACTTCTAAATATTTCCGAACGCTTATGGTCGTTATCACCAACAACATTTTCAGGCGGTGAACAACAACGTGTCAATATCGCGCGCGGATTTATCCATGATTACCCGGCGTTACTCTTGGATGAACCGACGGCCAGCCTGGATGCAAAAAACCGTGCTATTGTCTTATCGTTGATTGAAAGGGCTAAAGCAAATGGGACAGCGATCATTGGAATTTTCCATGATGAACATGCCCGTGATCAAGTCTGTGATCGTACCATTGACGTGACGCAATTTGCTCCAAAGGTGAATTGATGCAACAGGGTGCTTTGATCGCTATTGTCGGTCCCTCTGGCGTGGGCAAAGACACAGTAATGGCCGCTTTAATGGAACAGTGCTCCAGTTTAGGTTTGGTTCAACGAGACATTACGCGTCCGTGTGATCCAATGGGTGAAAATCATGTTCCACGCTCTAAACAAGAATTCCAACAGTTGGTGCGTGAAGGTCAATATATCATGACATGGCATGCCCACGGACTAGATTATGGGATAAGCAAACAGGCCATCGAACCTCTGAATTCGGGCCAGAGCCTTTTGATCAACTTGTCCCGCAACGTGTTGATCGACGCACGGTCCATTTTCCCGAATTTCTACGTCATCAATCTAATTGCAGATCGCGATACCCTAGCTCATCGTTTGACCGCACGCGGTCGCGAAACAAGAGAAGATATCAAGTCGCGGCTAGCCCGCCAAAGTGCCCCGCTTGACCCTCGATTAAAGGCCATAACGGTCGACAACTCTGGATCAATCAACACGACAGTTTCATCTATTTGTGCAGTTTTATCACTCCCAATCAAGGATCCGCTATGACCCAAGACCTGATCTTAACCAATGCTCAACTTGTGCTGGAAGATGAAATCTTAAAGGGGACAATCGTCTGCAGGGATGGCATGATCTCGGATATTTCGTCATCCAACACCTGCGCATCAGGGAGAATTGATTGCAACGGAAGATTTGTTGCGCCGGGTTTGGTTGAACTACATACGGATAATTTAGAGCGTCATTTAGAACCGCGGCCCGCTGTCAAATGGCCCAGACAGATGGCTGTTTTGGCTCATGATGCTGAATTGGCCTCGTGTGGGGTAACGACTGTATTTGACGCAATGCGTGTCGGGTCCATTCCATCTTCAGATAAAACGGATACTGACAGCTATGCACGTGACCTTGCCACAGTGCTAAGAGACTTGAAGGCGAAAGATTATCTTAAGATAAGCCATTTTATACATCTACGAGCCGAAGTATGTTCGGAAACATTGGAGCAAGAGCTAAACGAGTTTACGCCCGACGACCGCGTTCGGATCATTTCTGTTATGGATCATACGCCCGAAGCACGGCAATTCGCCGACCTGCGGCAACTACGTATTTATATGACGAAAAAAAGAGGGATAACAGATCAAGAATTTGAAGAGCATGTCAAAAAGCTAAAGGAAATTTCGAAAAGAAATGCAAGCCGGCATGAACAAGCCGCCTGCGATGCTGCCGCGCGATTGGGATCTGTCTTAGCAAGCCATGATGACACGACAAAAGAACATGTGCGTATTTCAGTCGAACGCAATATGACTTTTGCTGAATTTCCTACCACACTTGAAGCCGCTCAAGCATGTCGCGACAATAACATCGCAATTATGATGGGGGCGCCAAACCTTATACGGGGGGGCTCGCATTCTGGAAATGTATCGGCGCTCGATCTCGCAGAGAGCGGATTGTTGGATATTTTATCATCAGATTATGTTCCCGCAGCCCTGTTTCAAGCCGCTATCAAATTGGCACAACACTGGGATGATTTACCCCGTGCGATAAATTCCGTCACAAAAGCACCTGCATTGGCAGCTGGGCTAAAAGACCGCGGCACATTGGCCATTGGGCAACGTGCCGACATTATCCAATTCGAGCGTATCGAAGATATTGGATTAATTCATCAAGTTTGGTCCCAGGGTAAATCCGTATTCTAGGTACCAACAAGCGTCTCTAGTATTGTGGCCCATTGCGCCTGCAGGGCTACATACTGCGCTTGAGAATGGTCAAAAACACTCAGCCCATCGCGCGCCAAAGACGGATAGACGGCACGCTCAGTTATATTTGTGTGAAGCGGAAATTTATTTTTTTCCATAAACTCCGCCAGCAAGTCCGTATCTTTTCTTCGAAGATCAATACGGGCTCCTACGGGCAATATTGTTATTTTATCTTTCTTTATGCGCTTAATTTCTGCGAGAGACCTCAAAAAAGTTCGGGTTGCTAGTTCATCAAACAAAGATGCCATAACGGGAACAATCAAAAAATCAACGCCTTCAAAAAGAGGTTTTTCCTGCGCGACCTCTAATCCACCGGCGCTATCGATTATTGCAAACTCAGTTTTTTTGGGAAGCTTTGGCATCTCGATCATGTCTTTTGGCCATTGAACACAATCCACGCGCGGGCAATATGCCGGCCTGCGCTTAGCCCACTTCTTAGCGCTCAGTTGTTGATCAGCATCGACCACGCAAACGCGGTGTCCCTTATGCGCCAAGCCAGCTGCAATATTCACCGTGGTCAGCGTTTTTCCCGAACCACCTTTACTGTTTGCAACGAGAATTCTTTTCAACTCTTACCCTTTCTTTTGTTTTTACTCACAAACTTTTTTATATACGCGCGTATTTCGCGTGATGCCGATGTATCAAGCGCTTTACATAAATCAATGAACTCAGCTCGATCGTCGGACGACAAACGGACGATAATCGAGCTGTTCTTTGACTTTGGCTTGTCTTTTTTAGGCATAATTCCTCCAATAATGTATATACAAAATATATACACAAATTTGTTTTTCAATCTAAAAATTCAAAAAACATTTACATTACTATCGCGTTCTTGTTACGTTTGGATCCTACCCAAGCTCATCGCTCAGTTTGAGCATTTCTGATCTAGGGGAACATTATGTATTTTGATCGTCGTACACTGTTAAAATCTTCC
>RFZH01000220.1 GCA_009920815.1 Paracoccaceae bacterium | reverse complement strand
ATCACTCGTGTGTTTTCAGGATATTTCCTGCCAAATAGAGTGATCCACAGATCAAAATACGCGCCCGCGGCGTAATACGGACGATCTCTTCCACTGCGTTTTGCACAGATAACGCTGTGCTGGCCGCCATGCCTGCGGTCAGTGCCGCGTTTGCAGTGTCTTGCGCAGGCAATGTATTGGTTTCACCAGGGATTGATACAGCGAACAAATGTTCGGCTTGCTCGGCCATTGGACGCAGATATCCACCGATATCTTTTGTGTTGAGCATCCCGCATATCAGATAGGTCGGACGCTTTGGCAATGACGCAAGATGTGCGCCTATTGCCTCGCCCGCGGCGGGGTTATGACCACCATCCAGCCAAATCTCGGCATCAGGAGCAGCATCAATCACGGGCCCACGTTTTAACCGCTGCATCCGTGCGGGCCACTGTGCTGTGCTTACCGCAGCTTCACAGGACGCGGCATCAAATCCCAAATAGCGCAGCGCAGCGATTGCGGCACCTGCATTTTGGTATTGATGCGCACCGGGCAAATTCGGTAGCGGCATGTCTAACAGACCTGCTTCGTCTTGATACACCAACCGATCCCGTTCTCGGGCGATATGCCAGTGCTGGCCGTAGGCAAACATAGGCGCACCTAGACGTGCGGCGGTTGCCTCGATCACATCCATCGCTTCATCGGTTTGTGGCCCGACAATCACAGGACACCCACGTTTTATGATGCCCGCTTTTTCACCCGCAATCTTGGTTAGGGTATTGCCCAAAAATGCTTCGTGATCGATCGAAATCGGTGTAATAATGGACACGGCAGGGCTATCAATCACGTTGGTCGCATCCAAGCGACCGCCCAGCCCAACCTCAAGCAATGTGTAATCTGCAGGGGTACGCGCCATCGCAAGCAATGCAGCACAGGTGGTGATTTCGAAATAGGTAATATTTTCGCCGCCATTCTTGGAATAACACTCATCCAGGACCATGCTCAGATGGTCTTCGGCGATCAAATCGCCCGCCAAGCGGATACGTTCATGAAACCGCGCCAAATGCGGCGAGGTATAGGCGTGCACATGCTTTCCAGCGGCCTCAAGCCCAGCGCGGATCATCGCTTGGGTCGAGCCCTTGCCGTTGGTGCCTGCAATATGCACAACGGGGGGCAGATCGTTTTGTGGATTATCCAAAGCCGCCAAAAGGCGCCATACCCGATTCAAGGTCAAATCAATCACCTTTGGATGCAGCGCCATCATTCGTTCAAGAATGACGTCAGAACCCGTATTCACCATTTACTTTGCAGGCTCGCTTTGGGGGGCAACGCCAGGTGACGGTAATTCACCCGAAATCGCAGGGGGTTCTTTCATTAACATGCGAATAACTTTGATCAGCTCATCCCGCATCTCAGTCCGTGAAATCACCATATCCAACATGCCATGATCCAAAAGATATTCCGCGCGCTGAAACCCTTCGGGCAATTTTTCACGAATGGTCTGTTCAATGACGCGGGGACCGGCAAAACAAATAAGCGCGTTTGGCTCGGCGATTTGGACATCCCCAAGCATCGCATAAGACGCTGTAACACCCCCCGTTGTCGGATGCGTCAGCACCACGATGTATGGCAATCCCGCTTCCTTTAGCATTTGAACAGCCACAGTTGTACGCGGCATCTGCATCAGACTTAGAATGCCCTCTTGCATCCGTGCGCCACCGGCGGCGGAAAACAACACCAAGGGGCGCTTTAATTTTACCGCACGTTCTGCGGCCGCGATGATCGCGTTGCCAACATACATGCCCATAGAGCCGGCCATAAAACTAAAGTCTTGTGCGGCAGCAACAATCGGGGTGCGGCCAATTTCACCCTCAGCCACCAACATCGCCTCTTTTTCATTGGTGCTTTTTTGCGCAGCTTTCATGCGCTCGGGGTATTTCTTTTGATCTTTGAAATGCAACGGGTCCGTGATCGGTTCGGGGACCTTTACTTCGACAAAGATGCCGCCATCAAAAAGGGCTGCAAATCGATCACGTGGCGAAATTGCCATGTGATGGCCACACTGAGTACACACATTTTGGTTTTCAGACAGTTCGCGATGGAACAGCATGGTGCCACAATCGCCGCATTTTGACCAAAGGTTCTCGGGCACTTCGCGCCGAGAAAAAATGGAATTGATCCGCGGACGGACGTAGTTTGTGATCCAGTTCATGAGCGGTGTGTCCCCTTGCTCTTCTTGCCGTGTTCTTCCAAATAATCGTGTTAGGCGCAGAATGCAATTCTCATAGACGCAAAAACCCGTTGGCAAAGAAGTGTGAGATGCATAAATTCGACCAAAACGCAAAGGGATGCACACAATGAACCATTTATTTTCCGACCATTTAATGGGCAAGGCTGCGCTCTGGCGCATTTTGGTTGGGTTGATCATGATTGCGGCAATCTATGTTTTACCGTTGTTTGGGTTAGGTTTTGCGCTTGCTGCGTTTTTCCCGAACCTTGGACCCAGCGCACTTTTAGGCCAAGAACCTCTGCATCTTGTTGTTCTGCTGTCCACTTTTATCCCGGTCTGGTTTGGGGTGCGCCTTGCAATGGCGTGGCCGATCGGTGCGCCGATCCAAGCACTGTATAGTGCCGCATTACGCATCAATTGGCGCGATTTTGCGATTGGCGCATCAATCGCACTGATTGTTGCCAGCATCACCGAGATCGGGCTATCAGCCGCGCTTTTTGGCGACGACTTTACCTATGACGCCTATCTGATCAACGACACGACGACCTGGCTTGCGTTCTTGGGGCCATTTTTAATTTTGATCCTTTTTCAGGCTGGCGCAGAAGAAGTCTTGTTCCGTGGATATATCCTGCGTTTGTCCTGGGCGCGGGGTGGCCGGTTTTGGTGGGCGATTTTTATTCCGTCGTTTATCTTTGGGCTTGGGCATTTTTCGCCCAGTGAATTCGGTGGCAACGCATGGTTTTATGTTCTCAACACCACAGTATCTGGCGTGATTTTATGCGCTATCACGGTCTTTCGCGGCAATTTGGGGGCAGCATTCGGATTACACTTTGGGGTAAACGCGTTCGGCATGTTGATCCTGTCAAACAAAGGCTATCTCAGTGGTGGCGCGTTATTTTTAAATTCAACGGCGCTGGATGACGGCGTCACTGGTTTGGCAATGCTCGCGCTTACGCTGATCGAAGTGGTGCTCTATACCGTCTGGGCATATCGGGTCTATGGTCGCATTTTACCGCGGTTTTGAAACATCGCTTGCGTGGCAAGGCCCAGTTTTGTATTGGTTTTTAGGTGGGTAAGGGCACAGCTGATTAAAAAGTTTGGGGCGGGATGAAACGTTTAAAGGGGTTATGCAGCGTATTCGCAGCAATTTTGATATTAAGTGGCTGTGAATTAGGTCAGCAGACCGAAGATTTATTACCAAAGCCAAAACCAAGATCTGTGACCTTTTCGTCAGGTATTTCGATCAAAGGCCCAGACGGATATTGCGCAGCATCGCACCTGACGCGTGAAACGGGTGCAAATGGTTTTGCAGTCTTTGCCCCCTGTCTAAGCGG
>RFZH01000219.1 GCA_009920815.1 Paracoccaceae bacterium | reverse complement strand
TTGGGCATTCCCTATGAAAATGTACGCGTCAATATCGCGGAAACCGGATCATTGGGTGTGAACGAACCCACCCACGGCAGCCGTGCGACATTTGCATCTGGTAAAGCAATGCATGGGGCATTAACCCAAGCGATCAACGAAATGTGTCGCAGGGCCGCGGGTAAATGGAAAATTGACCCTGAGGCTGTAGAATGGCGCGACGGTGCAGCCGTCCCCGCCGGGCCAAACGCGGGGCAGTTTCCACCGATGACAATCCAAGAGATTGCGCGCAAAATGAAAAACACCGGCGGTCCAATTTCTGGTCACCATGAATCGGTCCCAGATGGGGTTGGCGACAGCTTTGGCGCGCACGTTGTTGACGTCGAAGTTGATCCAGAAACCGGTCATACAAAAATCCTGCGTTACTTGGTCGTCCAAGACGCAGGCCGTGCGATCCACCCGTCCTATGTCGAAGGCCAATACCAAGGTGGCGCGGTTCAAGGCATCGGTTGGGCGCTAAACGAAGAATATGTTTATGACAACATGGGTCGCTTGCAGAACCCAATCTTCTTGGATTACCGCGTGCCTGTGGCGTCAGACCTGCCAATGATTGATACAGTTATCGTTGAGGTTCCAAACCCTGGCCATCCATTTGGTGTGCGCGGTGTGGGCGAAACGGGGATCACCCCGCCATTGCCTGCGATTGCAAACGCTGTTGCCGCTGCGACGGGCGTACGCATCCGCCATTTGCCAATTACACCAACAAAATTGTTGGCTGCAATTAAGGCAAAATAACATGGTGACGGTGAACCTGTGGTCTGGGTTGCGACGGTTTACGGATGGCGAATTAGCGATCCAGGTCGAAGCACAGACCATCGGCGATATGCTAGAGGCCTTGGTCGGGAAATATCCCGGCCTTGGCCCAATTTTTGACGATGGTATCTCGGTCGCGATAGATGGTGATGTTATGCCGGCAGACATGAGCAAATCGATTTCTTCGGAAAATGAAATCTTTTTGTTGCAACAAATGAAAGGCGGTTAGACGACTGCCAATTTGTCGCAGATTACCTTTCAAATAAAATATATTAAAAATTGAATATGTTCGCTATGTATAGTCTATTCACCCTTATGAGGAGACCGAAATGGACTATACTTCAAAATTTCAGCAGATGGCTGATGCCGCGCGTGCCCGCGTCGAAGCCGTCAATCCGGATGATGTTGCCGCATTGTTAAAAGCCGGTGCCGTTGCATTAGATATTCGCGACCCAGATGAACACGCAAATGGCCATATACCTGCTTCTATAAACGTCAGTCGTGGCAAGCTGGAAATGAATATTGAAGGTGTTTTGCCAGATCTTGATACAGTGATTTTGTGTTATTGTAATGCCAATAACAGAGGTGCGCTCTCGGCAGCGAGCCTAAAAGATATGGGTTACGGGAATGCTAAATTTATCGCGGGTGGCCTGAACGCCTGGAAAGCTTTAAGCGCAACTGATTAGGCCGGACCCCACGGGGACTTGGGTTAGTTTATTCCCGTAGCCATGAGCCATGAAAAATGGCCTTTTCTTACCTACGGCAGTCACGCTGTAGGTAAGGGGAATAAAATGAAAAAACTTTTGGCAGAATTTGTCGGTACGTTTTGGTTGGTTTTTGGGGGATGTGGTAGTGCGGTTCTAGCCGCGGCGTTTCCCGATGTTGGGATAGGCCTTTTGGGTGTGTCCTTGGCGTTTGGTTTAACGGTCTTAACAATGGCCTATGCTTTGGGTGGAATATCGGGTGGTCACTTTAACCCCGCCGTTTCAATGGGCTTGGCAATCGCAGGTCGTTTCCAAATGTCGTCATTGCTGTCTTATTGGGCGGCTCAAGTCGCAGGTGCTATCGCGGCGGCGTTTGTCTTGTTTCTCATTGTTTCTGGCAAAGCTGATTTTAACGGTGTCGGTGGGTTTGCGTCCAACGGATTTGGTAGTGCATCGCCCGGTGGATTTTCAATGACGTCAGCTTTGATCATGGAAGTCGTCATGACCGCGGCATTTCTGTTCATCATTTTGGGCGCCACAGCGTCAAACGTCCCGGCAGGATTTGCACCAATTGCCATTGGCTTGGCGTTAACTTTGATCCACCTGGTATCGATCCCGGTCACGAATACATCTGTTAATCCGGCCCATTCAACTGGCGCTGCATTGTTTGCAGACGGTCCAGCACTGTCCCAGCTGTGGCTATTTTGGGTCGCACCTTTGGTGGGCGCCGCGGTTGGTGCGTTGATCTGGAAAGCAGTCCGGACCGAAGAGTGATTCCAACCACATTTTTCAAAGGCCCGTCACTATTGACGGGCCTTTTCCTTTGGAACAAATGACATTAGTCTTTCACAAAAACGAAAGAGGATCAGATGGACCACCAAGAATTCGCACGCTATCCAAGTTTAAATGGCAAAACTGTTTTTGTTACGGGAGGGGCTTCGGGGATCGGGGCCGATATCGTTCAAGCTTTTGCTGATCAAGGCGCAAAGGTTGGTTTTGTTGATCTAAACGCTGATGCAGGGCAAGCGATGTTGGACAAGATCGGAGCAGATCATGCTTTTGAATGCTGTGACCTTCGCGATATCGACGCGTTACGGGCTGCATTTTCGGCGTTGGCTTTGAAATTGGGTGATGCTTCAGTGTTGGTAAATAATGCTGCACGTGACGATCGGCACGATTGGCGTGATGTCACGCCTGAGTATTGGGATGATCGTTATAACACCAATTTGCGACACATGTTTTTTGCAATTCAATGCGTCGCGCCGGGTATGATCGCCGCTGGTGGCGGATCGATCATCAACATGGGGTCAAATAGCTGGTGGGAAGCGGGTGGTGGCTTTCCTGCCTATACTTCTGCCAAGGCTGCGGTACATGGCTTAACGCGTACGATGGCACGTGACCTTGGTGGCCATCGTATTCGTGTAAATACTGTCGTGCCGGGGTGGGTTATGACAGAGAGACAAAAAGAACTTTGGGTGACGCCTGAAGCGTTAGAAAAGCAATTGGCACGTCAATGCCTGCCCGATCCGATTGATCCTGTTTATTTGGCGCGCATGGTTTTGTTTTTAGCATCTGATGACGCTGCAATGTGTAGCGCTAATAACTTTATGGTCGAAGCAGGATCGATTTGATTTCGGATTGTTCTACACTTCGACCACTGCGGGGACCGCTGTCCCCGCATCCGTGTGCCTGATTTTAAGAGTTCAGAAAAAGCTGCTGACTTTGTCGAGTGGCTTTTTTTGTTTTGCGGCTGCGGGAATGGTGGCGGTCTCGGTGGGATAGCCCACAGGAATGACCATCACCGGTTTTTCGTTGATCGGTCTATTGCACAGCGTATTTAGGAATTTCATCGGGTTTGGTGTGTGTTCCAAACAGACAAGACCTGCATTGTGGATCGCGGCGATCAGAAAGCCTAGCGCAATCCCAACACTTTCATTAATGTAATAGTTTTTGTAGCGTGATCCATCTGGATTAAGGCCATAGCGTTCCGCAAACACGACGATCAACCAGGGCGCATCGGTTAAGTGTGGTTTTTCAACGCCTGTGCCAATGGGCTCGAGGGCTGATAGCCATT
>RFZH01000218.1 GCA_009920815.1 Paracoccaceae bacterium | reverse complement strand
TTGCCGCGATCATCCATAAGCTGCCGCGCAGATTGTCTTTGTCGATTTGTATCGCGCTTTGCATCAGGATGTCGCCCAAACTTAATTATAACTGTGATATGTGAGGTTCGTGTTGATTTCCACCAGTTTCGAATTGCGCGCGCAGATCAAAGCATACGGGCGCTTTGCCCCCGCAGCGCCGAGAGTCTTTTCACAAGGATGAACGTGGTTACAGCCGTTCACCTGGCTGCAGCGGATAACCGCGACAAAACTCCTGTGCGGACTGTGCAGATTTTCCGGCGCGTTGTAGTTTGGTCAAAATGACTGCATGTTCGCCACACGCAACAACAAGCCCATTTTCACTGGATAGCAGCGTACCTGCGGGTCCCGTTGCATGAGCAGTGCCGGAGGCCAAGACCTTGATCCGTTGGTCGCCATGTTCAAACCACGCGCCGGGAAACGGGGATAGGCCACGAATTTGCCGATCTACCTCGCATGCGGGTTTGGACCAATCAATCCGTGCTTCTGATTTGTCGATTTTATGTGCGTAGATTATACCCTCTGTGGATTGTGGCGTTGCAGTCAGAGAGGGCAGATCGCGCAGGGTCTCAGTGATCAGCGCTGCGCCCAATGTCGCAAGCTTGTCATGCAGCGACAGAGTGGTGTCTTGGGCCGCGATCGGCATCGCTCTTTGGGTCAGGACGGGGCCGGTATCAAGGCCCGCCTCCATCTGCATGATGCAAATTCCCGTTTCATCATCCCCAGCCATGATTGCACGGTGAATAGGTGCTGCACCACGCCAGCGTGGCAGTAAAGAGGCATGAATATTTAAACAGCCCATTTTGGGCGCATCCAAGATAGCCTGAGGCAAAAGCAACCCATAGGCAACAACAACAGCGACATCGGCGTTGAGGGTGGCAAATTCAGTCTGTTCCGCGGTATCTTTTAACGAAACGGGATGACGCACCATGAGCCCCAGTTCCAAAGCGCGGGCATGAACAGGCGTTGGACGATCTTTTTTACCACGCCCCGCCGGACGCGGTGGTTGGCAATAAACACATGCAATGTCATGGCCAGCGGCATGCAGGGCGTCAAGGATTGGAACAGAAAAATCCGGGGTGCCCATGAAAACGATCTTCATTTTGTTTTCCTTGCGCGCCGGATCAACATGTCCCGTTTTATTTTAGACAAGTGGTCAAAGTACATCTTGCCGTTCAGATGATCGATTTGATGCTGCACTGACGTTGCCCATAGCCCGACAAAATCGCGTTGTTCAACGACGCCTTGGTCGTTCAGGAATTCAATGGTGACCGCGCGCGGCCGCGAAATCTTGGCCCAGACTCCGGGCAGATTTGGGCTGGCCTCGTCATGATCGCGCAGTTGAACTGACGCATGCAAAATCACGGGGTTTGCCATGCGAACGGCTTGGCCGCGTTTGTCGGACGCGTCAACCACCGCCAACCGCGACAAGATCCCGATCTGATTTGCTGCCAAGCCAACGCCGGGCATGGCCTCCATCGTGTCGATCATATCCTGCCAGATCTGTCGAATATCGTCCGTAATTTCATCAACGGGTGAGGCCACGGTTTTCAAACGTCTGTCAGGCCACGGAATACATGGGCGAGCAGCCATGATCAGTCGTCCAAACCGCGGGCGCGGTCGCGTTTTAGCTTTTGCATTTTCCGCGTTATCATCTGGCGTTTCATGGATCCCAAATAATCTATGAACAACTTGCCATCCAAATGATCGATTTCATGTTGTACGCATGTTGCCCAAAGTCCGTCAAATTCTCGGGTTTGTTCGGCACCGTCGATGTCCATCCATCGTACTTGGACCAATTTTGGGCGGGTCACTTCGGCGAATTGATCCGGAATAGAGAGGCAGCCTTCTTCGTAGACGTTTGTTTCATCTGACTTTGCTATGATTTCCGGGTTCAGCATCACAAGCGGTGCGCGTGGTGCGTTTTCGTCTTTTTCGCAATCCATGACAATGATGCGATCCAATATCCCAATTTGCGGCGCGGCTAGGCCAATACCGGGCGCGTCATACATGGTTTCCAACATGTCATCCGCCAATTTGCGAATGGCGTCTGAACTGTCGGACACGGCAGTGCAAACCTTTTTCAGGCGGGGGTCGGGGTGTATCAGGATCGGTCTAATCATGTGCGTCAAATACGCCATTCCTGACCCAAGTTCAACGGGGTTGAACATCCGTCAATTTCGGATAGCTTGACCGCAGATAGCCTTAAGGAGAAAGTCATGGATTTTGATCGCGTCATTGATCGGTTTGGTTCCCATTCGGTCAAGTGGGATATGATGGAAACGTTGTACAACGTACCTGCCCAAGACGGGATTGCCATGTGGGTGGCCGACATGGATTTCGAGCCCCCTAAATGTGTTCAGGATGCCTTGGCTGGTATGGCTCAGACGGGTGTTTATGGGTATTACGGCGATGAAACTGCCTATCGTGCCGCGATATGTTGGTGGATGGAACATCGTCACGGATGGTCTGTTGATCCGAGCTGGATTTTCACGACACACGGTTTGGTCAATGGTACAGCGATGTGTGTTGACGCCTATACCCAACCTGGTGAGGGGGTGGTTTTGTTCACACCAGTCTATCATGCCTTTGCGCGCGTGATCCGTGCCGCAGGACGCGAGGTGGTGGAATGTGAAATGGTTCAAGAAAGTGGCCGTTACACGTTAGATTTCGCGGCCTATGATGCGCAAATGACCGGCAACGAAAAGATGGTTATCCTGTGTTCACCCCATAATCCAAGTGGCCGTGTTTGGACACGTGAGGAATTGCAACAGGTCGCAGATTTTGCAAAACGTCACGATTTGATTTTGGTCTCTGACGAAATTCATCATGATCTGGTTTTTGGTGGCCATACACATATTGTAATGGATCTTGTTGACCCAACGGTGCGGGATCGTTTGGTCATGATGACAGCCGCGACCAAAACATTCAACATTGCGGGCTGCCATTCGGGGAACGTCATTATTCCTGATGCAGACTTGCGCGCCAAATTCGGTGCCCGCATGGCTGCGCTGGGCCTGAGCCCCAATAGCTTTGGTTTGTTCATGACCGAAGCGGCCTATTCCCCGGAAGGTGCGGCATGGGTCGACGCTTTGGTCGACTATCTGGACGGCAATCGCAAATTGTTTGACGATGCGATCAATGCCATTCCAGGATTGCGTTCAATGCCGATGCAATCCACCTATTTGGCATGGGTTGATTTTTCGGGGACCGGGATGTCCCGCGATGAATTTACCAAACGTGTCGAAGTGGACGCAAAAATTGCGGCAAACCATGGGCCAACCTTTGGGAAAGGCGGCGAAACGTTCCTGCGTTTCAATTTCGCAACACCACGTTCGGTGGTCCAAGACGCGGTTGAACGCCTGACCAAAGCGTTTTCGGATTTGCAATAAGCGGTTAGTTCGGATCGTATCCAATGAACCCAATCGGCGCGCCGTCGGGGCGCACAAAGTCACGCGGCGCGGTATCTGTGGCGGCGGTGTTTCGTTTGAATTCAAACTGAAGCTCGCCATCCTCTTGGTTGGAGGCGATGATCAAGCATTGCGAGATGTG
>RFZH01000217.1 GCA_009920815.1 Paracoccaceae bacterium | reverse complement strand
ACCAAATCCGATGAACGGCGTGCCGATTGAATAGCGGCGATTGTGTCTTCGCTGATAAAGGGTGTATCACCGTAAAGCACGATCACGTCGCCGTCAAAATCCTCTAATGCTGATTTAGCCTGTGCGACTGCGTGGCCTGTGCCCAACTGTTCAGCTTGCTCAACAACGATTGCATCTGGTGCAAATTCAAGCGCGGCCTTTGCGACCTGAGAAAATCCATGACCCGCAACGATTACCATCTTTTCGGGATCGGAAAACCGTGCAGATCTGATGGCATGTGCCAAGATTGGGACCTGTGCCAAAGGATGCAAAACCTTTGGAAGATCTGATTGCATACGGGTGCCTTTGCCTGCGGCCAAAATGACGACTGCTATACTCATGTCTTTATCCTTGCGTTAGGGGGACTTTTAGCGACATCCGCAGGCGGCGCAAGGGGTCAATCAGTCAACTTAGGTTGCGCTTTGTTTCATAGCATGGCAGGAATTTGCCGAAATAGAGGAACAAGCATGCGCACAATAGTTTTTGATTTGGATGGCACTTTGGCTGATACAAGCGGTGATTTGATTGCGGCAGCCAATCATTGCTTTGCTGAAATCGGTGTTTCGGGGCTTGATCCTGTACGCGACGCCGCAACGGCACTGCGCGGTGGGCGGGCGATGTTGCGGTTGGGATTGTCGCGCGTAGGGCGCGCTGACGATGAGGCGATGATTGATGCCTATTATCCCGTTTTGTTGCGGGCTTATGAAAGTGCAATTGATACACATACGCGGTTCTTTCCAAATGCATTGGAAACTGTCGATGCCTTACGTGCGCGCGGGGATCGTGCGGTGGTTTGCACCAATAAGCCCGAAGCATTGGCGCGGCTGCTGTTTGATCGCATGGGTGTGATGGATAAATTTGACGCCTTGGTTGGCGCAGATACGTTGCCGACACGCAAACCAGATCCTGCACCCTATTTTGCCGTTGTCGAACAAGCAGGTGGTTCGATCGCGCGGTCGTGCATGATTGGCGACACGATGACCGATCATGCGACCGCGCGCGCAGTTGGCGTGCCAAGCATTTTGGTGGACTTTCCTATGGGGGGCGAGAATGTTCACGCAATGGCGCCTGACGGCATTATTACGCATTTTGACGAATTGATCCCAACCATTGATCGTTTATTGCCTTAGGCTATTTTCTTGTGTGGCAGGGACGATCCGCGTCTGTGGGTCCTGACGTCTTTATACCCAGCCGCGTACATTGTAAAAGAACCGGATGGATCAGCGCGGTACCGGATGCAAGATCTGATTGGTAAGCAAGCTCAGTTCAGAATGTTCTAGGCGTTCAACCGCGTCTTCGATCCGGTTTGCACGCTCTTGTCCAAGGATTGGGTCTGCGAGACGATGAAATTTCTGACGCAGTTCCGTGTCGCTAGGGGGGGCGGTGTGGTCCCACTTTGGTTCAAACCAATCACTTTCGTGGACCGTGCCGTCCAAGAGATGAATTTTTACTCGAGCGTAACGTTTAAGTGGGAAAGCGTTGTTGGCATGGTCATCTTCGGTCATCTCAACCAGCGCGGATAGGCGCAGAATATCTGGGTCGCGTAATCCGGTTTCTAAAATGTCATCTGGATCAACCGCGCCCGTCGCTAGGGCAACAGCGACGGGGAAAGATGTGGAATATTGGGCTTCTTCTGTTGTCGCGGGCTTATTACTGGCCAAGCGGATGGATTCATGAAAGCTGACGATTTCAATACGTTTGATTGTGCTGGCTTTGATCTTGTGGGTTTTGCGCAGGTGTAGTGCTGCCTCGACCGGTGCTTGGGCCCACCGACATACCGGGTAGGGTTTGTAATATTGTTCCAGCATATACCAACGGCTGTCCAAATCTGCCCAAAACTGAGGCGCGTTTTCAACGGTGATACCGGGCGCGCCGGTGAACCCAGATTGCGCAAGTTTCACCGCCGAGACGCCTGCCATCGCCCCCCAGCCAGCACCGTCTTTTAACATGGTGGGATGGTCGATACAGCGCATCATTTGGCTGCGCGGTCCGTGGTATTCGGCGATGCCCAAGGCATGCCGTGTTTCGGAATGGGTCAGTTTGGCAATGCGCGACCCGACCGCAGCCGCTGCGACCGCGCCCCAGCTGCCCGAGGTGTGGTAATCACATGTTGTTGCGTGTTGCGCGATCGCGGTGCGTGCACCAAATTCATATCCCAACAAAAGTGCGGTCATGAATTCGCGCCCAGATATTTGTTCCGCATAACCCAGCGACAGCACGGCGGGAAACATTGGGCAGCCGATATGCCCTTTGGACGGGTTAAAGCCATCGTGCCCATCAAGGCTGTCGATTGTCATGCCCGCCGCAAGCGCGGCGCCTGTCGCACTGGCTGTGAGGTTGTCATAGAGCATCGGAATTGGCCCTGCGAATTCCGTTGCTGCGTGTCTGCGAATTATTTGCGAAAGTTTGGTTTGGCTTGCAGCTGCGCCAACCCCCAAAAGGTCAAGCAGGCTAAGTTTGCAGCGCTCTTGAACACTGTTTGGGGCATCTGCCCAATCGAAGGCATGAATTTTATCTACAGGTTTCATCGTTTTTTCCAAGATGCCTTTTGACTGAGAGTGTCCCGCATTCTATCTTAATGATCGGCTATTTGCGACGTCGCTTTAATGGGGCATGTCGGGATCAGATCTTGACCAGTTGAATTGCATTGTACACAACACTGGCATGGAAAACAGATTCAATGGAAATTTCACGCAGCAAGAACCTTTGTCTGAGGATGCGATTGCGGCTGCAGTCGCTGTCATGCGGACGGGGCGGCTGCATCGTTACAACTTGGCACAAGATGAGGTGGGTGAAACCGCATCGCTTGAGCGCGAATTTGCTGCATATGTTGGGGCAAAATACTGTATCGCGGTCGCGTCGGGTGGCTATGCCATGGCAACCGCATTGCGTGCCTTGGGTGTGCGGGCAGGTGATAAGGTTTTAACCAACGCCTTTACGCTTGCGCCCGTGCCCGGGGCGATTGCATCCATAGGTGCGGTGCCCATTTTCGTGGATGTCACCGAAAACCTAACGCTAGATTTGAACGATTTAGAGGCCAAAGCCGAACAGGCGGATGTTTTGATGCTCAGTCACATGCGCGGACATTTGTGTGATATGGATGCGCTTTTAGAGCTATGTCGCGCAAAGAACATCCAGATTATCGAAGATTGCGCCCACACAATGGGTGCAAAATGGAACGGACGTATGTCTGGCTGTGATGGCGTCGTTGGGTGTTATTCAACGCAAACGTACAAGCATATCAATTCAGGCGAAGGCGGGTTGTTGGTGACAGATGATCCCGAGGTGGCCGCACGCGCGACAATGCTGTCGGGGTCTTATATGCTGTTTGAAAAACACGGCGCTGGGCCAGACGCGAATGTTTTTGCGGATATCAAATATGACACGCCAAACGTTTCTGGGCGGATGGATCATTTACGTGCAGCGATTTTACGGCCGCAACTGCGCAAGCTGGATCACAGTATTGCTGCATGGAATGCGCGATATCAACAGGTTGAGGCGGGATTGCGCGGCGTTCGGGGTTTGACGGTCATTGAGCG
>RFZH01000216.1 GCA_009920815.1 Paracoccaceae bacterium | reverse complement strand
TGATCCACGGGAATACGACCATTGTGTTCGAAGGCAAACCGGTAGGCACCCCAGACGCGGGCACGTTCTGGCGGGTAATCAGCGAACATAACGTGCGCAGTTTCTTTACCGCGCCAACCGCATTCCGCGCGATCAAACGCGAAGATCCCAAGGGCGAATATAAGGCAAAATATGACCTGTCCTGCCTGAACGCGCTGTACCTGGCCGGCGAACGCGCGGACCCAGATACAATCTATTGGGCCCAAAACCTGTTGGGCGTTCCTGTCATCGATCATTGGTGGCAAACCGAAACAGGCTTTGCAATTGCTGCAAACCCCTTGGGGATCGAAGCACTGCCGATCAAGGTCGGGTCCCCGTCGGTCGCGATGCCCGGCTATGACGTGCAAATCTTGGACGAAGGTGGAAATCCAATGAAAGCTGGCGAATTGGGCGCAATCGCGATCAAATTGCCCCTACCCCCCGGAACATTGCCCACGCTTTGGAACGCCGAGGAGCGGTTCAAAAAATCATACCTCACGACCTTTCCCGGTTATTACGAAACCGGTGACGCGGGCATGATCGATGAAGACGGTTATCTGTATATCATGGCGCGCACAGATGACGTGATCAACGTTGCAGGGCACCGCCTGTCGACAGGTGGAATGGAGGAAGTTCTTGCCAATCATCCTGACGTTGCCGAATGCGCCGTCATCGGTGTCAGCGATGAATTGAAAGGCCAGTTGCCTGTCGGGTTCTTGTGCCTGACCACTGGCGTTAATCGCCCCCATGACGAGATCGTAAAAGAATGTGTCAAGATGATGCGTGATCAAATCGGTCCGGTCGCGGCATTTAAACTGGCCGTCGTGGTGAACCGCTTGCCAAAAACACGGTCGGGCAAAATTTTGCGCGCGATCATGGTAAAGATTGCTGACGGCAAAGACTTTAAAATGCCTGCAACGATTGATGACCCCGCAATTTTGGACGAAATACGCGAAGCGTTACAAACCATCGGCTACGCGAAATAAAAACAAAAACCCCGCCAAAAGGCGGGGTTTTTTTATTTTGCTTTCGAAAGCTTATTCAACGTTCAACACAACAAAACGCGGTTGTCCGTCCCGCCGCACCAATACCAACAGCGATTGGCGGCCTGCCTCGGCTGTCGCATCGATCTGCGCTTGGAAATCGTCGACCGAGCGCACTGGTTTTTGTCCGGCATCCGTGATGACATCGCCCTCTTGCATGCCTTTTTCGGCGGCATTTGTGTCGGCATCGACAGACAAAACAACAATGCCATCTACGTCTTTGGCAATTTTATATTTCTCGCGCAGTTCATCGTTCAACGTCCCAACAGCCATGCCCAATACCATGTCTGCTGTTGGCTCTGGCGCCGCCTCTGATGTGGATGCAATGTCTTCTGGTTCGGGACGTTTCCCCAAGACAACATCGATTGTCTGGCGCTTACCATCCCGCAAGACCACAGTCTTGACCGTTTTACCGACTGGCGCCGCGCCCACCAAACGGACCAATGCACCCGCGTCACCGACATCTTTGCCATCAAACATCAATATGACATCCATGCTGAGCAAACCCGCATCCTTGGCAGGGCCGTCAAAGACATCGCGAATGATGGCGCCCGCAGGGGTATCCATGCCCAAGGCTTGGGCCATGTCCTGTGTCACATCGCCAATATTGACGCCCAACCAGCCACGACGCACTTCGCCAAACTCTTTCAATTGCTTTACAACAGGCTCTACAACTTTCGATGCCATCGAAAATCCAATGCCGATCGATCCACCGGTCGGTGACATAATCGCCGTGTTCACACCGATGACGTCACCATCCATGTCAAACAACGGACCGCCCGAATTGCCGCGGTTGATGGCCGCATCTGTTTGGATAAAATCATCGTAGGCACCAGATAATTCGCGGTTACGCGCAGAAATGATCCCTGCAGACACCGAAAAACCCTGACCAAGGGGGTTACCCATCGCCATTACCCAATCCCCGACACGCGCAACATCACTGTCGCCAAAATCGACAAACGGCAATGCGCCACCTGCCTCGACCTTGAGCAAGGCAATATCAACGTTTTTATCGCGCCCAACCAACGTTGCCGGCAGCTCTTTGCCATCAAAAAACTCGATCATTATTTCATCTGCGCCATCGATCACGTGGTTGTTGGTGACGATATAGCCATCCTCTGAAATAACAAACCCTGACCCCAACGCATTCGCGCTGCGGGGGCGACCTTGGCGATCTGTAAAGTCACGGAACAAATCTTCGAACGGGCTGCCTTCGGGCACAATACCTTGAGGGCCGATCTGTGTCGCCACTTTGGTCATTGTGGTAATATTAACAACCGCTGGGCTAACCTTTTCGACAAGATCTGCAAAGGTTTCTGGCGCGCCGCGCGCGGCGGCTGTGACGACTTGCATCACCAAAAGTGCCAGGGCCAATAGGCCAAAACCTAAAATACGTTGCGTCTGATCAGGCATGCTAAGTGCGACGGCTTTTTGTGACATTGATCTGTTTTTCATTTTAATCAACGGCATTTTGTAAACTCCTAATTGTCAAAGCATTTAACCCATGCTCACTCTACAATGTAGATTTTCTATTGAGCGCGACAAGGTACTGAAACATATAGTCATATAAATGTGAAGGGACGTTAACTTAGGCAAAGGCCCGTGCCAGCCAAAGGGAAAATGCCCCAATCAAAACAACGCAAATCCCGACAAATCGGCGTTTTTCGATTGAAATAGATGCCAATAGCGCCAACATCTGTTCAATCGCACGAGGGGCCAGCACATAGGCCAGCCCCTCAAAAATTAGGAATAATCCCAATCCCCAAAGCAGATCATGCATTATTTCTTGCCTTGATCCGATTTCAGATAGTTAAAAAATTCCGAGTCAGGAGACATAACCATCGTCGAATTTTTGCCCTGCAATGCGGTGCGATAGGCAGTCAATGACCGATAGAATTCAAAGAATTCTGGATCCGCACCATAGGCCTTGGCAAAGATCGAGTTCCGTTCAGCATCTGCCTGACCGCGAATAATTTCGCTTTCGCGTTTTGCCTCGGACACGATTTCAACTTGGGTACGATCGGCCAACGCGCGCACGCGCTGTGCTGCTTCGTTACCACGCGCGATTTCATCGGCGGCTTCGCGTTCGCGCTCTGCACGCATACGCGCAAAGGTCGCCTCGAGGTTCGCTTGGGGTAAATCGGTCCGTTTCAAACGCACGTCAACGATTTCAATCCCGATCGGTATCGATTTTTGGATCGCACCGTTCAAAATACGCTGCATCAGGGCCGCACGATCTGAACTTAGGATCTCGTTTGATGTTACCGAACCCAAAACCTGACGTAATTCATTGCGCAAAATACCGTCTAAACGGCTTTCAGCGGCCAACGTACCACCCGTACCAACCGCTTCGCGGAATTGGTTCAGGTCAGAAATACGGTAACGCGCAAACGCATCAACAACCAAACGGCGATCATCCAAAGGTGTAACCTCAAGCGGATCGATATCGCGGCTTAGGATGCGCGCATCATAAAAAACGACTTCTTGAACGAAGGGGATCTTGAAGGACAGACCGGGGTCTTCTTTGACGGCAACCACACGGCCAAATTGCAAGACCAACGCTTTGTT
>RFZH01000215.1 GCA_009920815.1 Paracoccaceae bacterium | reverse complement strand
GCCCCTTGTATCAAGAGATAGGCATCATTAACATCTAATGTCTTTACACTTCGCATAGGTCATCCATTTGTTTTATAGTAAATTTTTCGTTTAGGTATCCGTCGTGATCGCTGTGCGATAAACCAGGCGCGCGCAATCATAACAGGTCTTTTGGCGTTTGACCTGCAAAATACGCGTCTAAATTATCCAAGGCGCGATACCCCATCGCGTCGCGTGTTTCGCGGGTCGCGCTCCCAATATGGGGCAGCATAAACACGTTTTGAAATTTCGAGAGTTTAGGATTACCACCTGGCTCCACCACAAAGCAATCCAAACCAGCCCCCGATAATTTCCCCCGTTCGATCGCCGAAATTAAAGCATCCTCGTCAACCAATGCCCCGCGCGCCGCATTTACAAACACCGCTCCGTCAGGCAATTGTGCGAACCGATCAGCTGTCATAAATCCAGTGGTCTCGGGCGTTGCGGGGCAATGCAATGATAAAAAATCTGACACGGGCAACAGGCTATCAAGAGAGCTGTGATAGTGTGCACCCGCTTCCATTTCAGGCGGCAAGCGATGTCGACTGTAGTAATGCACCTGCATGTTGAAACCGCGTGCCTGTTTGGCCAGAACTTGACCGACGCGCCCCATTCCAACGATGCCTAGACGCGCGCCGCTCACTTGTTTCCCGACCATAAACGCGGGGGACCAAAAATCCCACTGACCGTTGCGAACCAATGTATCACCTTCGACGGCACGCCGCGCCGCGCCAAGCATCAAAAGAAAGGTCAGCTCGGCCGTGGCCTCGGATAATACGTCAGGGGTGTTTGTCACCGAAATGCCGCGCTCTTTCAGCGCAGGTATATCGCAATGGTCAACGCCCACCGAATGATTTGCAATGATTTTCAGGCGCGTTCCTAGCTTATCAAGCATTGCACCGCGAAAGGTTTCTGAATGACACGGAAGAATTGCATCAAATTGCGCACTTCCTTCAATCAATTCATCTGTTGAATAGAGGCGATCGTCAAAATTCACCACGCACTCATAATCACGATCAGCTCTCTCGAGCGTTTTGTCTGACAAACGCCGCGTTATCCACAGCCTGGGTTTTTTGGTCATTTCATTCAGATTTCTTTATGGTTTCTTCCCAAAAATCGTAAAAACACATGCACAGGATCGAAACTGAAATGATCCAGAACGGCAAACCGCCCCAAAAACCCGCAAATCCATTTGAAATTGAATACGCAAGCCCCAGGATGAAGGTTGACATGAGCAGTGTCGCCAAAAGCGCCACAATAATTTTAATAGGCCGAGAAATCATATCTATACTCCTCTATCAGCTATCTTCGATTTCTAGTGTCTTTAACATCCAATGGGCCGTACGCAGTAAACGGTCGTCTTGTTCCGCTGCGCCGATCAATTGTACCCCTATGGGTAAATCATTGTTCCCCATAAGTAATGGCAAACTAAGACAAGGTAAGCCAGCCGTTGTCCAAACCGTTGAACAAATTGGATCACCTGTTCCGCCCATGCTAACCAATGGAGCCTCGCCCAGGGCGCTTGGCGCAAGTACAGCGTCATAATCTTTGAAAAAAACATCGAAATATTCGATCGCAGATTGCTGGATCGCCAACGCATCGTGATATTCTTGTTCAGTTATTTCGCGTGCACGCGTGATCACTGGCTTTATCGTCTGGCTGACATGATCCCAGCTGCTCGAAAATATATCATCCAAATGGTGCACGATTTCATATTCGTGGATGACCCGCTGTACATGGATAAGATCGTGCAAATTTTTGGACCCTTGCACCCGCTCAACTTGGCCGCCCAGCGCTTCTAGCACTTCGCTATAGCCTGCTTTGGCATCTTCTGACAAACGATCGTGGTAAGGCAGGTCTATCCAAATCAGATTAGGTTTTACAGGCGCTTGTGTGTTCCATCCCTCTTGCACCTTGGGGCGGGCATGGGAAAAGCTTAGATTATCGCGCTGATCATAGCCAGAGATTACATCCGCTATCAGCGCAACATCCTCTGCATGACGGGCAAAAACACCCACCTGATCCAATGTCTTTGAGGTCTGTAGTATGCCCGTTCTGGGGATCAATCCGCGGCTTGGTTTAAATCCATAAACCCCGCAATAGGACGCGGGGCGTATAACCGAACCATTTGTTTGCGTTCCAACCGCCAAGGGTACGTGACAGGCCGAAACAGCCACCGCTGATCCGGTTGACGACCCCCCCGGTGTGTGATCGGCATTGTAAGGATTAACGCTATCCGTCGGATGCATAAACGCAAACTCGGTTGTCTTGGTTTTACCTAGGATAACCGCGCCAGCTTCGCGCAATAGTTCGACAATGCGCGCATCTTGATCTGTTTGTCGTCCTTGGAAAATGACGCTGCCTCGGCAAGTGGGCATGTCTGACGTGTCGATCACATCCTTTAATCCGACGGGAACGCCATGCAAAGGACCAAGAGGTTTACCGCGAAACCGATGATTGTCGCATTTCTTGGCCTGCGCCAGCGCGCCTTCACAGTCGAGATACGCCCAAGCTTTCAAATGGTCATCAGTCTTTGCGATTTGGTTAAGACACGCAGTGACAAGCTGCTCGGATGATAATTCGCCATTTCGAATTTTCCGAGCAGCCTCGACCGCAGAGAGCGCGTTTGGATCAACGTTTGTCATATCTGTCCTATGGCACGTATGCGCCGAAAAGGTAATCAGGCAGCCACAGCGCAATCGCTGGGAATTGATACATCAGTACCATCGATAGGATGACGATCGCCAAGTGCGGCATAATTCCTTTAAAGATGTCCATCAATTCGATCTGGTTTTTGAGAACACCTTTTAGATAATAGGCCGACATCGCCATTGGGGGTGTCAAGAAAGACGTCTGCAAGTTAAGTGCAACCAACATCGCGAAAAAATATGGATTTACACCAAATGTATCCAGCATCGGCAAAAAGATCGGAACAAAGATGATCAAGATCTCAGACCATTCTAACGGCCAGCCGAGGAAAAAGATGATCAACTGAACCATGACAAGAAACTGCCAAGGTTCTAGATCCATTCCAAGCACCCAGTGTTCGATCACGTCGTGGCCGCCAAGGTATGAAAAGATTGATGCAAAGGTCCAGGATCCGACAAACAACCAACACACCATAGCGGTTGCCTTCGCGGTCAAGAACACGCTTTCCTTTACCTTTTGCCAGGTTAGAGACCGATATGCAGCCGCGAGAATAAGCCCACCAAGCGCACCCATGGCTGCGGCCTCTGCTGGTGTGGCAAGCCCCCCCAAGATTGACCCCAGCACCAGCATGATAAGCACAGTCAATGGGACAAAAGAGACGACAAGGTCAAAGTAAATTTGTGATCGGGGTGGAATGTCTTCTAGTTTTGGCTTGGGCGCAATTGACGGGTTAAAGTAGACGCGGATGATCACATAAACGATGTAAAGACCTGCCAACATCAACCCCGGAAACATCGCAGCCGCATAGAGACGAAGCGGCGAAAGTTCGGCAATCGCGGCATAAACGATCAACATAATGGATGGCGGGATTAGGATCCCCAAGGTGCCACCGGCACAAATCACACCTGACGCGAACTTTCTATCATATCCTGCCTGCGCCATCGCAGGGTAAGCAAGCAACCCCATAAGCGTCACGACGGCCCCGACGATACC
>RFZH01000214.1 GCA_009920815.1 Paracoccaceae bacterium | reverse complement strand
AATATATGTCCTGCGACGTTTTCGAAATAGATATCAACGCCACGGGGCGCTAAGCGCGCAATTTCCGTGCGCAGTTCTTTCGGCGTTTCAAAATTTCGATGATTCAAGCAGTGATCAAAACCAAATTCGTTGACAGCCATCGCACATTTTTCATGCGACCCCGCGATACCGACCACGTTTAAGCCGTGCTGCTTGGCCAGTTGTCCAACCATTGACCCAACGGGACCTGTCGCGGCCGCAACAACCAACGTTTCACCTGCCTTGGGTTTTCCATGCTGCGTTAGGCCAAACCAACCGGTAAATCCGGGCATTCCCAAAACGCCCAAAGCCCGTGTCAGATGTTCACGGGGCAGGGTCAGTTTTCTGACGATTTTTGCATTTAGGATTGCATGTGTGGCCCAGCCGGTCATGCCAAAGACAAAATCACCGATGCTAAATTGTTCACACGCGCTATCGATAACGCGCCCCACGCCACCCGCTTCCATGCGCGCGCCCAATGGCACCGGCGCGGCATAGGATTTGGCGTCATCCATCCGTCCGCGCATGTAGGGGTCTAGGGAAAAGCTGTGTACTTCTACCAATATTTCGCCTTCGGACAGCGCAGGCTTTTGCCAATCAACTAGGCGAAAGTCATCTAAACGCGGTGCCCCGGTGGGCCTGTTTTGCAACACGACTTCTTTCATGTTTACCGAGTGTCTCCGTCTAACAATAACTCGTATTGTGATGTGGTGCTAAACTATGTGATCATTGCATATTGACGCAGCACGCAAGATCTTTGTACCAGTGTGATTGTTTTTGATAACAAAGCAATGCTTTAATTGATACGGCGTGATCACAGAATTTAATGAAAGAAACATAAGACTATGTTTTCGTGGTTTGAAGATAGAATTTCGGCATATCCAAATGCGCCCCTAATCACGCCTCCATCCACATTTTGGGGCTTTATGACGCATTATTCGCGCGGCGTTTTTTTATGGCTCTGCCTTGTCGGGATCGGCGCGAGCGCGATCGCGATTTTTGAAGTTTATATTTTTGGTTGGATCGGGGATTTGGTCAATGTTTTGGCCACAAGTTCCAAGAACGACTTTTGGGAAAACAACGGTGCTGATTTAATTCTAAAGGGAATTGCCTTGGTCGTTGCCCTGCCGATATTGAACGCGTTGACGTCGATGATCTTGCATCAATCCTTGATGGGGAATTTTCCGCAACGTGTTAGATGGATGGTCTATAGATATCTGTTACGTCAATCTATCGGTTATTTTAACGACGAATTCGCAGGCAGGATTGCACAGCGCTTGATGCAAACCGCGCTTGCTGTGCGCGAAGTTGCATTGAAGATCATGGATGTCGGCAGCTATGTGACCGTCTATTTTATTGGTGCTTTGACCCTGACAGCGACGCTTGATTGGCGCCTTGCAATTCCTTTTTTAACGTGGGCTTTTTTATATGCGCTTATGCTGTGGCAAATTGTTCCGCGTTTGGCACGGGTCGCCGCCGATCAAGCCGATGCGCGCAGCATGATGACTGGGCGCGTTGTCGACAGTTTCACCAACATATCAACGGTCAAACTATTTTCGCATGCAGACCGAGAAGAGCGTTGGATGCAAGCTGGCATGGAACGGTTTTTATCCACCGTGCGTCTGCAAATGCGTCTCTCGACAACCCAAGATATCATTCTAAATTTAATAAACGTCTGGCTTGTTGCATCAACCACGGGATTGGGGTTGTGGCTTTGGACGCAAAATCAGGTGGATGTCGGGGCAATCGCGATCGCCGTTCCATTGGCGATACGCTTAAACAATATGGCACATTGGATTATGTGGGAATTTGCGGCACTGTTTGAAAACGTGGGCACGGTGCGCGATGGAATTTCCAGCATTTCATTGTCACGCGCAATTGTTGATGCGCCTGACGCCGTTCCATTGGATGTGTCTGGCGCGCGGATCGAATTTGAAAACGTCACATTTCATTACGACGCGAACACGGGCCCGAACCGAGTTTCTGTTCTGAATGATTTATCGTTAGACTTACGCGCAGGCGAAAAAATCGGATTGATTGGACGATCGGGTGCTGGCAAATCAACGTTGGTTAACCTGTTGTTGCGATTTTATGATGTTCAGTCTGGGACTATTCGAATTGATGGTCAGGATTTAAATTCCGTTACCCAAGAAAGTTTGCGGGCGGCCATTGGTGTGGTGACGCAAGATAATTCTTTGTTGCATCGATCCGTCCGCGAAAACATCACCTATGGTCGTCCAGATGCCAGTGAGGACGACATTATGAAAGCCCTTCGCATGGCCGAGGCTGACGCATTTGTTCACGACTTGGTGGACAGCTATGGGCGCAAAGGATTGGATGCACATGTGGGCGAACGTGGTGTTAAGTTGTCGGGTGGTCAACGGCAACGGATCGCTATCGCACGCGTTGCCCTAAAAGATGCGCCAATATTAGTTTTGGACGAAGCGACCAGTGCCTTGGATTCAGAAGTCGAAGCCGCCATTCAATCCCGCATCGCCGCCTTGATGGAGGGTAAAACGGTGATTGCAATCGCACACCGCTTGTCGACGATTGCAGCCATGGACCGGTTGATTGTATTGGATCAGGGCAAGATTATTGAACAAGGTAGGCATGACGAATTGCTCACACGTGACGGCTTGTATGCAAAGCTCTGGCGTCGTCAATCGGGTGGCTTTTTGAACTTGGACGATTGATACACTCAAACCCGAGGCTCTTTTGGTCGCCTAAAATATCATTTTGTTGATAAATTGCGCTGGGTGCATCGCAATTTATCAGATCGAATGTATTACGGTTGTGATATAGTTTTGTGTTTGTGAAATGTGGGGTAATGGTGAAAAAAAATGTTCTTATTCTTGGATCTGGTCCAAATGTTGTCGAGGTCCATCACCATGATCTTTCGGTCTATGATGAAATAATCGCGATCAATAATGCGTGGCGCGTGTTAGAAACATGGACCGAATTGATCTATCCCTATGATTTTCCCGATGATCGAAAACCAGTTCAGATATCTGATCAGCAAAAAGTTGTGACTGAAACTGACTTTGTTGATGTTCAAAATCAGTTTGGCGGTTTTGTCTATGCGGGGGCAACGATGGCCTTTACCGCGCTTTATTGGGCGCTAGGCCAACATAGGCCTGTTAAAATTGACGTTCTGGGCTGTGACATGGTCTATGACGATACTGAAAAAACGCATTTTTACGGAAAAGGGACCGCTGATCCGTTGCGTGATGACATCACACTGCGAAATTTGGATGCAAAATCAGCACGATTTTTTTGCATTGCGATGTTGAATGACTGCTCTGTTAGCAACCTTTCGATTGCAAAATCGCGACTTGTGTTTCCAAGATCGGATTACGTGTTGAACCCTTTGTCCCCCGAGGTTCAAGAGGTTCATCGTAAAGCGCACGACATTTTGACGATAGAGCGCACCTTAGGTTATTTTGTTGAAAGTGGTCGGTATTGGGAAAGTGATATGAATTTCGATACCCATCAGATGGACGCGATTGATCAACGCTGGTTGGTCTGCGCAAACGATTTATTACGCCTTATTGAAACAGAGCAGGGCGTATGATCACGCCAAAATAGCGTCACATTTTTGCGCCAACTCAAGATCAAGGGAATGAAGATTGGCAATCTTATGGC